>NZ_JBGCUE010000013.1 GCF_041102575.1 Tenuifilum sp. 4138str
AGTGAGAATTTCGTATGTATCTAATTATCAGCCATGTGTATTTTCAAAAATTGTACATTTTGTTTTGGGGGCCATACCACCAAGCAGAAAAATATCCTTCAACCTCGTAGCTGTTTATCACCAACTGTAGGTCGCAAAGATTGCGGGAGATATTTTGGAATATGTGTTTTCGGAGCAACTCCAAGCTTGCTAAAGTTTTTTTCTTTTTTCTATTTTCAAATACCACTAACAGGAACAGGCTAATAAGCAATACGCTAAACCCTGTGGCTATTAATAGGGTTAAACGTTGTGCTCTCAGCTTGGAGTTCATAACGCTAATTTCCTGCTCCTTTTTGTCCCTTTCATATTGTGCCTGCAACTCTTCAATTTTCTGTAGGGTTTCAGAGTTCAAAATGGAATCTTTTATGGTAATATGGTCCAGCAGGAAGCTATATGCTTTTTGAAAGTTATTTGTTTTTACATAACAATCGGATAGCAACTTGCTGCAATCACTTGCTACATCCTTTAAGCCTATCTCCTTAGCCTTATTCAATGACTCCTGAAACATATCAATTGCTCGGTCCACTTTCCCTTGTGCAAGTAGCACCTGCCCCATGTTTTTTTGGGTATAGCATACCCTTGTTACGCTTTTAAGCGATTGAAATATTTCAAGAGCGTTCTGGTGGTAAAGTAAGGCGTTATCCAAAAGGTTTTGCTTAAAGTAAAGAGAACCAATATTATCCTGAATTATTGCTACACCTATTGATATCCCTAATGAATCATAAATATGAAGCGATTTAAGAAAGTACTCCAAGGCATCATCGTACTTTCCAAGTTCCAAGTATGCACTAGCTACATTATTCGATGCCCCAGCTACTGCTCTGGAATTGCCCTTAGCCTCGTTAATCTCCAAGTATTCCTTGAAAAATTCTATTGCTTTTGGATAGTTTTCCCTGTAAAAGTGAATCTGCCCAATGCTATTGGAAGCAATTCCAATTCCTTCAACATCACCAATTTTTCTATATAGATCCAATGCATTTAAGTAGTACTCAAGAGCTTTATCGTATTTACCCCAATTGCGGTAAATAAGACCTATGTCGTTTTGTATGCCGGCATATAGTTTAGTGCTGTCGAGGTAACTGTATATTGCTCCAGCGTTTTCCAAATTTTCGAGCGACAATTTAAATTCACCCATCTTCATGTAGCTAAAGCCAATCTGGTGATAAACATTGGCTACAAGCTCTCTTTTCCCCAACCCGTTTGCAATGTTTAAGGCACTTTTCCAGTACTCTAAACTTTTCTCGTAATTGCTATCGGAATAGGCTATGGCTAGCTCGGTTAGAGTTTTGTACCTATTCAAATCCGATTCTTGCTTTTGTAACGCTTGGTTAAGACTATCAATAGAATGATTCTGTGCCAAACCACTATTGAATAGCATGGCAAAGGTCAGTATTGCCGATATGATGCTAATTCTTAACACTAAAGTCAATTTATAGCAATATACGGAAAAAATGAAAACAAGTAAACAGTTGTATTAAAAATGATTTAATAAACGTTGATGTTTTAGGGAGCTAAAGAATTGCAAAAAGCAATAAGTGTAACCTATTAGCTTAACTAGGTAGAAAAATAGTTACCAATGTTGTTTAGTTAAGGTTATTTGTCATGTTGCGCGCTAGCGAAACATTATGCTGTCGTTCTGAGTCACGATTTATCGGGATAGACTTAGCTGAAGCATCTCATTGCTCATTTTTCTTCAATCATTAGAAAAGATCACTCGAATTTGCTCGTGATGACAAAAGCACTATCTTGCTTTCTGCTCCCTTGTCATGCAGAGCTAACTAAATCTTCGCTTTACCTTAGAATCATTAATTCTTGTTTTCTTTGGAAATCGCTCTTTGCCATGCTCTTCATTTGCGATGCAATTTTTCCATCTTGATCTTTGGCGTATATATTGCGTGCATCGCTATACAGGTGTGAGTAGACATAGGGTTACAAATGTTCCGCCCCTACGGGGCTTAAGACGTTGTTCGTTGTTCGTGAAAAACGACCTTCTCCCTTCCTCTCTCCTGGTAGGAGAGGGTAGAAACATTAAGGAGAGCTTATTGCAGGGCTAAAGTCTCCCCTCTCAGGGGAGATTTAGAGGGGTCATCTAGGTTGAATATGGAAAACGACCTACCCCAGCCTTTTCCCTTAGAGGGAATAGAGCGGAAAATGCAGGCAGTGGCATAAAAGCCTGACCCGGCAATGGGTCGGGGGTGGAACGTGGCGGTGGGCTTTGTAAGCGATACCACATGAGCCACGCCACAGGCGTGGCGAATTGTATCGCGCAGCAGTTCCACCCACGGGGTACCCATCGGGTCGGGCTTTTCAGCCTTGATTTTCTTTGGTTCTTTCTTGTATCAAGACAAGAAAGAACGTTTAAATAGCTCTTTGCCCTACTTTCCCACTGCGATGCAACGATTCACCCTTGCTCTTTGGAATACCATAGCGTGCATCGCTTAATATTTTGAATACCTCAATACCCTGGGTTAAAACCAAGGGCTAATGTGATTTGCCCTTTTAGGGCGAATAATGCACGCGTATGGAGAAGCACGCTAACAGGTGGGGTTACAGATATTACGCCCCTACAGGGCGGGAAGCGGTGTTCGTTGCTCGTAAATCGTTGTTCGTGAATATCACGTCACACGCTCTGTGAAACACCGTGTTACGCAGTGTAACTATGTGATACTTGCTGTTGCTCGGTTCATGAGATGGTTGTCATGCTGAGCTAAGTCGAAGCAACTCTTTCCCCTTTTACCCTTATATTAGATTCCTCGACTACGCTCGGGATGACAACATCATTGGTTCCCTCACTCACTTTGTCTTGTTGAGCGCAAGCGAAACATCTCATGGGGTAGATTAGAGATCCTTCGCTCCCCGCTAAGGCGGGACAGGCCGCTCAGGATGACAGGCATGTATATTTTTGTTAACTAAACGACATTGAAATAGTTACTCACATTTTAATGGGTTACTAAAAACTGCAGCTCGGTTGCTAGTATAAAGCCATTAAATGCTTACCGTTTAATCATTTTTTGAGTTACTATGCCAGTATCACTTTTGATGGTTAGAACATAGATTCCGCTTTGTAAATCACTACAATCTATTCGTAGGTTACCGGTTACACTCGTTTTACTATAAACTACCTGTCCTATAAGATTTGTAAAAGTAACCGAGTAGCTTTCAGCTGAAGGGTATTCAACTTGTATAAAAGCATTAAACGGATTTGGAAAAACCAAAAATTGCTTGCTGGTTTCAGTTCGTATTTCGGTAGCTGGATTAACAATGTAACTACTAATACTGCTAAAAGTCTGTTGCCCCTCGGCATCGTAAGCCTTAACCCTATAGTAAACGCTTGTTTGCGATGGATTTGCAGGAATAATCGAGGTGTACACTCCGTTAGTGCCACTCATCTGTAGCTGATTGTTCAAACTGCTTTCTGTTATACCCCAAAGTAGGAAAATATTTCCTATTCGGCCCTCAGGGTCGCTTACGTTTGCAGTTACAGTAACCGCATCGGCTGAAGTTGGGTTTGCTGGGGTATGTGAAACGCTAGAAATGGTTGGTACTTGATTGAGATTTATTGTAAACGATCCGTTGTAGTAAGCTGTATCCTGTAAATTATCTATTGCCGCTAGCTGAAAATAGATAGTTCCCGGACTCGTTTGCGAAGCAATGGGCGCACTATATGCACCATTCTCAAACTGCATTTCGTAGGTATTACTCAAGTTGCCAGCAGTAACGCCCCAACCTAAGAGAACCTTTGCAACGCTGCCGTCGCTATCGGTTATGTTTGCGGAAATAGTTATGGCCTGTCGGGTTACAGGCGATGCTGGGGTAATGTTAACATTGGTTATTAAAGGCTTAGAGTTTCCGGAGGCACTTACATTTATTGTAAAACTTTGTGTACCCTGGTTGGTTCCATCGGTTGCCGCTAGAACTACCTGACTGTTTCCAACATTACTGTGATCGGGGGTGCCACTTAGGGTTGCTGTACCATTTCCGGTTGAGGTTAATGTAAGCCATGCAGGCTTTTGTGTTGCCGTAATGGTTAATGGTGCCCCATTTCCGCCAGTTGCAGTAGCATTATATGTGTAAAGCTGATTTTCAACTGCCGTGGTTATGGGCGTTGAAGTAAACTGAATAGGGGTAACAGGCGAACTTACTGTTATGGTAAATGTTTGTTGTGTCTCACTTACTCCATCGGTAGCTTTTAAGGTTATCTGATTGCCACCTACATTTTCCTGGCCTGGTGTGCCGCTTAGGGTTGCTGTTCCATTACCTGTGGCTGTCAAAGTAAGCCATGTTGGCTTTTGCGTTGCCGAAATGGTGAGTGGTGTTCCATTTCCACCGGTTGCTGTAACATTATACGTATAAGTCACCCCAACGGTGGCAGAAGTAATAGGCGTGCTTGTGAATGTAATTGGTGTTGTACTTCCCCAAATTAACTGTGCATACTCTGGATGATCGATGAACGGGTTGCGATTATGCTGGTAGCTGGAATACACTACGTTATTACGGTCAATCTCCTTCTGGCTTACCGGGTCTTGCTGATTCCATTTGAGCAGTAAAGTAATATACCACTGCTTGTATGCAGGATAGGCGGTTCCATCGAGTATTGCTTTGGCTTCGGTATTGTAGCTTGCCCAAGTTGCAATTAAGTTTTCGTACCGGGTTGCCATGTAAAAGTATGTACGGGCAAAATCGCCCTTATACTCGTCAATGGGTTCAAACACTGTTAATGTTGTTCCGGAAGCAGTAGAGGTTCCTAGCTTGCTTCCATTAAGCGATGTCCAGGTAACAGATGTAACCTCGCCAAAAATATAATTGCTACGCCTGTTGTTTACATAACCATCGGTAGGGTAAAGGTGAAACAAGTCGGAATACATGGGAGATGCATCGTTAAACCAACTCTTGGGAAACGAATGCTCACGGTTATAGCAATCGCCCTCGGAACTATAGTTTCCACACTGGTCAGTAACAAAAGTAAACTCGTAAGGTGGTGTTTGGCCGGGTTTATCGGAGTACATGTCCCATACCTTTCCATTGCTTTTCT
This sequence comes from Tenuifilum sp. 4138str, assembly GCF_041102575.1. NCBI lineage: Bacteria > Pseudomonadati > Bacteroidota > Bacteroidia > Bacteroidales > Tenuifilaceae > Tenuifilum > Tenuifilum osseticum. The sequence continues at coordinate 5,072 of NZ_JBGCUE010000013.1, forward strand.
TATCGGTGTACTGAAAGGCTGTCCATAACCCATCGTACGATATTACCGTATGGTTCTTTATGATATTGTACAAAGCAGTTTTTAGCTCAGCACCTGTTTTCCCTTCGGCCGTGGCGTAGTAACCATCAGGAATTTGTGCTAAAATCTTTACCGATAGGGTTAAAATAAGTAACCCGAGTGTAAGTGCTCTCCTAAATCCTCCAATCATAAAAATCAGCTTTTAATTGCTAACCACAAAGTCAACAGGAATGTCGTGTTCCGAAACCGGAACTGAATCGATTATTTGAAACTCATAGGCTATGCCTACTTTAACTGCATTGCGAAGTAAAGGGAGGGTTCTATCGTAGTAACCTTTCCCCCTGCCAAGCCTATTCCCATCTCTGTCAAATGCAACACCAGGAATTATGGCAAAATCAATCTCATCGGGGTTAACTAGACTGCCTGTTTTGGGCTCCATTATTCCAAAACCATCACTCTTCTCCATGTTTTCAACTCCATTGAATAACCTCAACTCCAATTCATCACCAACCACTACGGGCAAAACCATGCGCTTGCTGGCTGCCCATTTTATAACAAATTCATGTGTATTTATCTCATCCGGTAACGACCAAAATGCTAGAACAGTCGTTGCTTTCTGGAACTGCTCCATGCTTTCAATTTCTGCAAATACATAATTCGCCCTTTCCCTTGCCAAGAAAGGATCCAGTAATAGCTTATGCGACTTAATAGCCTTCCGGATTTGATTTTTTAGCTCGTTCTTGCTCATAAATTTTATTACGGAATTAACCCAGAAAGGTTTAATCCAACACTACTCAAATTATGGGGACACTCAAATTTTCTAGCCAACAACCAATGTAGTTTAGATATCAAAACTGACACTCCCATTACCATCCTGAGTAAATCAGAAGTATATCTATTTTTCGAGGTTTTGAGATGTTTCGCATCGCTCAACATGACAAAAGTCCTTAACCAAATAACATTGAAAAACCAACTACATTTTTGATCTGGCAAAGGTAGAATATAAATTGATAGTTAAAACTATATTTGAGTAAGGATTAAAATCGGAACCATTGAATGCCTGAGTAAACCTAATCCTGAAAGGATACCATGTTCTGAATAAATGAAAATCAACAATGGCATCAAAACCTATAGACTGTAAATTATCGGTTAATGTAACTAATTCATATTGCTGGTAGGATTTATAGCTGTTTTTTGCAAAATCGGCGAAAAGGTTAAGCGATATACGCTTTACATAAACAAGTGAACTTATGGGTAAATCAGGATAAGCTATGGGCATTATGTAATTAAAGTATATACCTGTGAATCGTGTCGAAGGTCTTGAAGTGTAAAAAGCAGGAAAATTAACCTTGTTATTTAGGTATATATACTTAATGTTCTGTTTTTGTGCTAATAGTGTAATTCCAAATCCATGATTTCTGTTCAATCCAGGTAAGTAAATTTTGGCTTGACTATACCACAAATTCGGAAGATTGCCGTAATCCCAAGGTGTTGTCAGTAATCCTGTATTAAAAATTAAGCCCGATTTAGGCTGTAAATCCCTATGAGCCATTCGTCGTAACGAGTAAAAAGTAAAACCAAACTCATTGGTAATTAAGCCTGAACGATATGCATCAATACTCTCGCGGTATAGATAACTGTTGCTAAAAATGGTTTTGTTATATAGTTGTAATGATGTACTATAAATGCTTTCACCTAAAGTAAAAGGTAAAATAGAAGTAAACTCTGCCTTTTTATAGTAATCCCTATTTTCAGGGTAAAACTGTGTTACGCGGTAAAGGCTTGCAGTTGCATCAGTTTGCTCAATATTTAATCTAAAAACAGGCCAAAGTCCATTGTAGGTTACCTCCGCAAATAACAAGTTAGTCTTGCCATACCCATAACCAGCATTAAAAAGGGTTGTTCCTGTTAAGTTTTGTGAAAGTAGCGTTATTCCGGGATAAACGTTGCTTTCATCCTCAATATTGGCAGGGTCGTTTAGCGGCTTTGTGTAAAATGGAAACCAGCTATGTATGTTTACCAATGTTATTAACCCTTTATATTCGGTTGGTTCTGTTTGAATTATCCCATAATTATCGTGAATTGTTGTTGGTTTTACTTTAACTATTTCATTATATGGTGATATATGATCTACTATTTTTCTGTTACTTGTAATATCATCTAAAAAAGCAATTCGGTAGCCATTTGCTGTATAGTGAGCATAATATAGCTTATGATTTTTATAGGTTGGATACGATGAGTTAAGTGGTAGGTTAATTATTTTATATACTATATTATTCTGTATATCAAATTTATATATATTTTCAGTGTAACCGTCAGTAAAAGTAAAAAATAGGTTTGAGCCATCGCAAGCAAGTGTTCTGATATCGCGATAAGCTGCATTGTAAACAATATCGAAAGTTAATACAGAATCAACCTTAAATATTTTTTTGCCGGTTTCGCTTACCGCAATGCCATAAATATTTTTCCCCTTAGTATCTAAACAAATTTGCTGTACTTCATATCCTCCTTCAAAATTTAACAAAGTATTTTTCTCTCCTAGGAAATTTATACCAATCAACTTGTATTGTCCATTTGAACTATATTCAATGCAGATAATCCTATCCTTGTCAATAATGGGGGAATGGTATCGGCCACCCGGTATTGTGTTCAACCGTTTTGTTTTAATATTATAAACCTTGATGTCGCTACTGCTCATCCATTCCCAGCGCGCGTGGGGTTGGTATTCCGCCCAGACAATAAGACTGTCGTTGTACGATGGTTGGCCAATTAGTATGCCAGTACTCACAATCTTTTTAATTCCCCCTCTTTTATCCAAAACCGCAAAATAGGGTGTATCGCTAAGCGATGTTACATATACAATTGTTGTTGTATCGGTTAGCGGATAGGGGTATATTAAATTTTTAAAATCTTCATTTACAGCTTTAGGCAACTCGTTACCGTAATGTTCAGTATAATCGACAAGCCAAAGCGAATCGTTGTATGAAAACGCTTTTTGGTAGATACTCTTCCTTGACTGACCTGTAAACTTTTTTAGACTTAGGTAGGTAGGAAATAACTTGAATGGATAGCGACCAACATACCTGTAAGTTTTGGGAATAGTAGTTGATCCCCACTTTTGGTTAATGAAACTTACAAGCTGATAGCCAAACTGGTAATGGTTTGGAATAAAATCCTTGTAAGAGCCTAAAAGCCATTTATCGTAAGTATATGGTTTTTGCCCTGATACTGAATGGGCGTAGTAATGGTTAAAAAATGTTGCTGAGCGTCCCCTTCCGCTAAATGTATAATTTGTTTCAGCCCAAACGGCATCGCCTTCAAAAATCCATGGGTGTACAAACGATGAAGCAAAACCAACGGCCTGCTGGCCAAACAGCCACGATAACACTTTGGTAGACCCGCTATTCAGCGCATACATTTGTTTCACATGGCGCATCTCATGAATGGATAGGGCTTTGTGCCAAAGCAATGCATCTCCGTCAGCATCGGGTTGGGTTACAAGTTCCATCCTGCGCGGGGCCCAGGCAACAAATCCGTTGGATAGAACAGTGTTTGGGTGAAGCACAACATCTATTTTCCTTGTCCCAAGATTGTAATCTATATCGTTAAGGCTATCGGATTTAGCTAAAGCGGAAAGGTAATGATTGGCTAAGCTATCGGCTTCGGCAGGATATATCAACCTGATATTTTTATATTCTCTCTTTTTCCAATCGGTTTTAAATGGCTCTACTCCTGTTTGATAGTATTGTGCTTTTGAATTATTTATTAAAATTAGCAGTATTAAAGTAATAAAGTAGATTTTTTTATTAAACATATTGATTATCATCATTTATTGCTTTAGCACTTTTATAGTTTTTTTCCTACCGTCATTTAACCTTACCTCAACTAGTAAAACACCTGTAGGAGCATTTGAAATGTCAACATCAACTTTTTGACTATTGCTTTCAGGGAATAAGCTAAGAATGCAATTACCCAGCAGGTTGTAAACATTTATTGCCTTGATTGATGTGTTTTCAAGGATTTGGACGTTAAGGGTATTGTAAACCGGATTATTATACAGGATACTTACCTGATTTTTTTCGGTATTTACTTGAGTGGGAGCCGATGAATAAGTGACCTTCATCACAACGGGTAGGTGGTCGGACATGCCGTATAGTGCATTAGCCACATCCGTTGGAATGCTTGTATTAGTGGGCGATGTAATGGAACTGTTGTAGCGATTCCCATCCTGACCAAGGGTTTTATAGCTATAAAATTTAATACCGCTGGTACCAGCAAGAATATCGCTTGAGGAAAGAATAAAGTCGAAACGGTCATCCAGACCTCCGGTTGAAAAGCAGCCCTCGCTAGCAACTGTTCGGGTCGATTGAGTATGAACATAGCGATAGCTATAGTTCGAGTGCCAGCTGCCAACTGCATTTAGGGGGTCGTAAAAGCGGAAATTGTTTGAACCAACTGGCGTAGTAAAAGCCACAAATGCGCCCTCAGAGGCGCTGTATAGGTTCATATCGCCCGAGAGTATTACGTTCCCCTTAATGTTTTTGGTTGATATGTAGCTCATTATGGAATTAGCCGCTACTGCGCGCTGCTGTGCATCGGATTCGTAACTTCCAGCTTTGAGATGGGTAACAAAGTGGTAAAGAAAAATTGTGTCGCCATTTACCAAACCCGATGTTTTAAGGTAAAACTTATAAACGTTTGTTTCGCGTGGCGATGTGGCTATTGCATCCTGCGACTTCAGCTCCAGCTTTTCAGAATTATAGTAAATCATATTAACCAGAAAGCTGCCGCTAAAATTAGCTCGTTTGTAGCGGGTTTCGCCACCATAATTAAGGGTATTTGTCTTAATTCGTTCAACGCTGGCAATGGCATCGTTTACCTCGTTTACGGAAAGGATATCAGGCTTTACATGGTTTAGAATAGTGCGCAGATAGCCATCCTTAGCATCAACATTGTTATTTGTAGCATTACAGTCGCTGTATTCCTTGTCGTAATACATCAAGTTATACTGCATAACGGTAAGTGTATCAGCTAGTGATAGCCGATATGCAAAAAGCAAAAATCCTATGATAATAATTTTAGTACGCATAAACCTATCCTGAAATGGTAACCCTATAACCCAGTTCTTGCAAAATTGAGGCCACTTTTTGTTTTATTTCGCCTTGAATAATGATTTCGCCATCCTTTACGGTTCCGCCAACACCACACCTTGTTTTTAGTGTTTTGCCTAACTTTTCGATTTCATCGTCGGAACCAACAAACCCTTTCACAATGGTAACACACTTCCCTCCCCTATTCTTGCGTTCAATTCCTACAATTAGCCGTTGTTTCGATGGAGGGACAACTTCCCGGGTCGTATTATCATCTTCATCGTTGGGCTTATAGTCAGGGTTGGTTGAGTAGGCAAAATTTAGTTTATCCTTCCAATCCATATTTTTAAAATTTACAATATACAAACATAGTCCATTTTACGATTATTTTAAAGTAGAGGTTGCCTAACAGATTTTACAGCTCATCCAGTATTTTATTGAATTAGGATAAAAACCAACAAGAAAGGCAGATATAAAAAAGGGTAATTTTAGCGTAAGGCTTAAAAACTGCAAATTGGTAATCAGGGTAAAACAAAATATTCTACATTTGCTTTCTTGTAAGCTGCAATAAACAATTGTCAAAATAAAAAAATAAATCATGAGCAATTTCCGTAGAGCCAACAATATTGTCGGATGGATTGTGTTCGCAATATCGGCAATAGTTTACCTGTTAACCATAGAACCCACAGCAAGTTTTTGGGACTGCGGTGAGTTTATTGCCACGGCATTCAAACTCGAAGTTGGTCACCCCCCAGGGGCACCACTTTTTATGATGATTGCCCGCCTTTTTGCTCTCTTTGCGCCAGATGTAACAAAGGTTGCAGCGCTTATTAATTCCATGTCGGCTTTGGCAAGCGCATTTACCATACTTTTCCTTTTCTGGACTATAACCCACCTTGCCCGCAAGCTAATTGTTGGTAATAGCTACGCAACTTCCACTGGTCAGCTAATTGCCATTCTGGGTAGTGGAGCAGTTGGCGCCCTTGCCTATACTTTTTCCGATACCTTTTGGTTCTCTGCCGTTGAGGCAGAGGTTTACGCCATGTCGTCGTTATTTACAGCTTTTGTTTTCTGGGCAATCCTTAAGTGGGAGGAGCAGGCCGATGAGGCGCACTCAACCCGATGGATAATTTTTATAGCTTACGTCATGGGTTTATCAATTGGCGTTCATCTGCTAAATCTACTTACAATACCGGCCATAGCATTTATTTACTACTTCAGAAAGTTCAAGACTACCCGAAACGGGATTCTAACAACCCTTGCAGTATCAGCAATTATTTTAGGTAGTATTCTATACATAATTATTCCCGGAACCTTTAAGTTTGGCTCATGGTTCGACCTTCTTTTTGTTAACTCATTCGGTTTACCCTATAACTCAGGTTTGTTTTTTTACTTTGTTTTACTTTTTGGAGCCCTTGCCTATGGTATTTACTATAGCCATAAAAAAGGTAGGGTTATTCTTAATACCGTTCTGGTAGGTGTAACCGTAATACTAATTGGCTACTCATCGTACATGATGATACTAATAAGGGCCTATGCCAATACACCCATTAATGAGAATAATCCATCGAACGCCTTTTCGCTTATTAGCTACCTGAACCGCGAACAGTATGGCGATAGACCATTGTTCTACGGACAGTACTACAATGCCCCTGTTACTGACAGTAAGGACTTAGAAACATGGATACCTGAAGACGGTAAGTACGTAAGGGGGTACCTGAAAACAAAGTACGAGTTTGACGATAGGTTCAAGACTCTTTTCCCACGTATGTATAGCAACCAACCCGACCATGTGGCAGAATACAAGAAGTGGGCTAATATACAGGGAAAACCCGTTCAGGTGAACACCCGTGACGGTGGAACCGAAACCCGATATGTGCCAACCTTTGGCGAAAATCTTTTATTCTTCTTCCGCTACCAGATTGGCCACATGTACATTCGTTACTTCATGTGGAACTTTGTGGGCCGTCAGGATGACGTTCAGAGCCATGGAGGGGTTGAAAACGGAAACTGGATTAGCGGTATCAAACCTATCGATGCCATTTTCCTTGGAAACCAGGACAACCTGACCGACGATATGAAAAGCCACCCATCGCGTAATACTTACTACTTCCTACCATTAATACTGGGTTTGCTGGGTATATACTTCCAGCTTCAGGTCAAAAAAGATAAAAAGAATTTCTGGGTTGTATTCATGCTGTTCTTCCTTACGGGAATAGCCATTGTTATGTACCTGAACCAATACCCGCTTCAACCGCGTGAGCGCGATTATGCCTATGCTGGTTCATTCTACGCATTTACCATTTGGATTGGTCTTGGTGTTCTTGCTGTTTATGAGTGGCTCCGTAAAAAACTTTCCGAAACACCATCGGCAATTGCTGCTACAACCCTTTGCCTGGTTGTGCCAGTGATTATGGGAACCGAAAACTGGGACGACCACGACCGTTCCGGTCGATACATTGCACGCGACTTTGCTTACAACTACCTAAACTCCTGCGAGCCCAATGCAATCCTGTTCACCAATGGCGATAACGATACTTTCCCGCTTTGGTACGCACAGGAGGTGGAAGGTATCCGTACCGATGTTAGGATTGTTAACCTTAGCCTGCTGGGTACCGACTGGTATATTGACCAGATGAAAATGAAGTGCTACCAATCAGCACCCGTGCCAATTTCCATGAAACACGACCAGTATGTAATGGGAACCCGCGATGTGGTTTACATTATAAACCGGCTAAACGAACCGATTGAGCTTAAACAGCTCATGGATTTCGTTTTAAGCGATGACCCTGCAAAAAAATATAGAATCCCTGGCGAAAAGCCCATCGATTACTTACCTACTAACAAGATAAAGCTTACTGTTGATAAGTATAAAGTGCTGTCGAGCGGAACCGTAAAGGAAAAGGATGCCAGCTTGATTGTCGATACCATGGAATGGACGCTCAAAGGGCAGTATATTACTAAAAGCGCATTAGCCATTCTTGATATCATTGCAAACAATAATTGGGAACGCCCCATTTACTTTGTTTCACCTTTTGGTGATGGTGATATTGGCATTGCCGATTACCTTCAGCACGAGGGCTTTGCCTACAGGTTGGTTCCAATAAAATCGAACTCATCGGACTACCTGAATATTTCAAGAATTGATAGCGATATTCTTTACGATAGGTTAATGAACCGATTCCGTTGGGGCAGAATAAATGAGCCCGATGTGTTTATTGACCATAACGTGCAACGTACTGCTATGGTTTTAAAACTTCGTAACAGCTTTTCGCGCCTGGCTAAAAAACTAATCGAGGAGGGTAAAAAGGATTCTGCTCTTAAAGTACTTGACAGGGCAGTGGAACTTCTTCCTCATCCCAAATTCCCTTACGATTTCTTTATGTTTGGCATTATTGAGGGTTACTACAAGCTGAACGAGGTTCAAAAAGCCAATAAGTTGACCCTGGATTATGCAAAGGTTAGCGAACAAAAACTTCGCTACTACGTATCACTCGATGATAGGATGAAGCAATACTACCAGGACGACATTGGCCTAACGGCTCAAACCCTCCAGGAACTGGCATCAATTGCTGAAACCTATGGACAAAACGAGGTGGCTGTTGACATAAACAAAATGATACAAGCAGCCTTAACTTTAAAGTAAATTTATAGTTGATTTTGTTAGAATTTGCAACGGGAATTTCATAAATTTGAAGTAAGCAAAAAGCAAAAGTATGTCAGATAATTTTGGTGAAGTTGTTCAGATTATCGGTCCAGTTGTTGACGTGGCCTTTCCCAGCAAGGAAAAGTTACCCTCAATTTACGAGGCTCTTGAGTTGACCCGGCCCGATAACACCATACTGGTTCTGGAGTGCCAGCAACACATTGGTGAAAGTACTGTTAGGGCCATTGCTATGGACTCAACCGATGGCCTTTCGCGCGGCATGAAAGTACGAGCTACCGGCAAGTCAATAACCATGCCGGTGGGCAACAAAATAAAAGGTCGATTATTAAATGTAATTGGCCAAGCGATTGATGGTCTTCCACAGGTTGACCGCCATAGTAACTATCAGGTTCACAGCAAACCACCAAAATTTGACCAGCTAAGCACCCAAAAGGAAATCCTATATACAGGAATTAAAGTAATTGACCTGCTTGAACCCTACTCAAAGGGAGGTAAAATTGGATTATTTGGTGGTGCAGGAGTAGGTAAAACGGTTATCATCATGGAGCTCATCAACAATATCGCCAAGGGATATAGCGGTATGTCAGTTTTTGCTGGGGTTGGTGAGCGCACCCGTGAAGGGAACGACCTACTCAGGGAAATGATTGAATCCGATGTAATAAAATATGGAAAAGAATTTAAGGAATCGATGCTAAAAGGGGGGTGGGACTTGAGTTTAGTTGATACCGAAGAACTTGAAAAGTCGCAAGCCACTCTGATATTTGGTCAGATGAATGAGCCTCCCGGGGCACGTGCCACGGTTGCCCTTTCCGGATTAACGGTTGCAGAATCGTTCCGCGATGGTGGAGAGGATGGTCAGGGGCGCGATATACTTTTCTTTATCGATAATATTTTCCGCTTTACCCAAGCAGGCTCTGAGGTATCGGCACTACTTGGCCGCATGCCTTCGGCTGTAGGCTACCAACCCACGCTGGCTACCGAAATGGGTTTAATGCAGGAACGTATCACCTCAACCAAAAAAGGTTCTATTACATCCGTACAGGCCATCTACGTTCCCGCCGACGACCTTACCGACCCCGCGCCTGCAACTACATTCAGCCACCTTGATGCAACCACTGTACTTGACCGTAAAATAGCGGAGCTAGGGATTTATCCCGCGGTTAACCCACTCGATTCTACATCGCGTATCTTGACCCCCGAAGTGGTGGGCGAAGAACACTACAACACAGCTCAAAGGGTTAAAAACCTGCTTCAACGATACAAGGAGTTGCAGGATATCATTGCAATTCTGGGTATGGATGAACTATCGGAAGACGACAAGTTGGTGGTTCATCGTGCTCGCCGTGTTCAGCGATTCCTTTCGCAACCTTTCCACGTGGCCGAGGCCTTTACTGGCATTAAAGGAGTAATGGTTGACATTAAGGATACTATAAAGGGTTTCAATATGATTATGGATGGCGAGGTTGACCAATACCCCGAAGCTGCTTTTAATCTGGTTGGAACCATTGAGGAGGCAATAGAGAAAGGCGAACGTTTGCTTGCCGAAGCTAAAAAATAGTGGGTTATGATTTGCGAACTCTACTCCGTTGAAAAGTTTTTCCAAGTTGAGGATGTTTACTACGTTCAAGTACCCGGCACAAAGGGTTCGTTTGGTATACTGAAAAAGCATTCCCCAATTATTTCGTCGCTTGAACCTGGAGTAGTTAAAATAGTCAGGAACGATGGCGCTGAACTATTCTTTGCCATACCTGCCGGAGGGTTTGTGGGTGTTGAAAATGATGTGATTTCAATTGTATCGGAGGAGATTAACCAAACCTTTTAGTCCATGAAAAAAAACGCTTGGTTAACTATACTCTTTGCGTTCATTCTGAATTTGAATGAAACTATGGCACAACAAAAAATATCGTTTCCAGCAAAGGATGGCATAGAGGTTACTGCCGATTTGTATTTTTTAGCCTCTGATAAACCTTACGTTATTCTTTTACATCAGGCCCGATATAGTAGGGGTGAATATATTGAAATTGCTCCAAAAATTGTTAACCTCGGTTATAACTGCATAGCTGTTGATTTGCGATCGGGCAATGAGGTTAACGGCGTTGTGAACGAAACGGCCAAAAGGGCAAAGGAAAAGGGCTTGCCCCAGAACTACACCGATGCCATACCCGACATTGAGGCGGCTATTGCATACGTTAAAAGGCAAACCGATTTACCCTTTGTGCTCTGGGGTAGTTCATATTCAGCATCGCTAGCTCTTATTCAAACCGCCAAGGATTTGCGCACCAAAGCCGTTGTTGCATTTTCTCCAGGTGAGTATTTTGATACACCTGAGTTTGTGTCGTCAAAAATTAAGGATATCTCTGTTCCTTTAATCGTGCTTTCATCTAAAGCAGAGTGCTCATCCGTAAAGGGGTTAATTGAAGCTATCAAACGACAAAACCTGGTAACCCAATTTTGTCCCACCGATAAAGGTAAACACGGTTCAAGCGCACTCTGGAAATCGAACCCATCCAGCAGCGATTACTGGTTGGCCATTACCATGTTCTTCGGTAGGCTGAAATAGCTAGAGCGAGTTCAGATTATTCAAAAAGTTTGGAGAATCATAATCCGGATTGAAACTCGGATTTTTTACGGTTTCACCAGTTACATAGTTAACATATCCCTTGATGTACTGGGTTGGAAGAGTGTACCTATATTCCTCAGCCTCATCGTCAAATTCCGGGGCAGTGTCGCACAATATATTTTCGATATAGGTATTAATACCCTTGCTACGAATTAGCTGTGCATACTTATCAAAAATATTTCTCGAAATCCCTATAACCACTATAAAATTCCCGTAGGGTTTATAAATGTTATGCTTATAAAGAAAGTCGAGCTTATCATCAATAATTTGTTCTGCTGAATTATGAAACGATTCAATATACTTGAAACCAGTTTTAAGAATTGAATCAACTACCTGCTTTTCACGGGTATAATGAATAAAGAAATAATAGTTTTCGCCAAGGTAAGTGCCATCGAAAATAAATTTTAGCACTACCTCCTCAAATGTTTGTGTGGTACGGGTTGGTATTTCAAATCGAATTAGCTTATCGAGCTGGTTATCAATAAGCGAGTAGAATTCCTTTGGGCTGTCGGGGTTGCTCCTATTTAGGTAGAATAAAAGCATGCCTGGAATCTGGTACCGAAGAATTGTTATTGCCTTCTCAGCGCTACTCGACGATATGTACTCATTATTAATCAGGTAGTTCCATTGTGGCTTGCATAACCGCTCAAGAAGTGTAACAATTAGCTGCGAGGTGTCCCTTTTCTTTTCAATCTTATTGATTTTTTCAAGGAAAAAAACATCGAAAATGCTGGGGTACTCCAAAAAGTAACCCACATAGCTTTTTATTATGGCTTTAAGCTTTTCAGGCCCATCGGGCAGGTTCTGGGTTTTTTCATCAACATACTCCTGACACTCTTCTGCAAAGTCGTTTATGCACTCGTTGATAACATCGGTAACATCCTTAAAGTAGTTATATAGGGTTGCATAGGAGTAGCCAGCCTGGTCGGCTATGTTACGAACGCTCATACTATCGATGCCCTCCCCCTTAAGGATTTCCTTAGCCGCTTCAATGAAGTAGCCACGCATCCGCTTCTCTTTAAGGAGTTTATTACGCATCGATTTACCGAATTTTATACAAATATAATTAACGCTGTTAATTTATTTAACAATGTTAACTAAAAAAAGATCAAACAAATACTATTTTTCCCTAAAGGTAAAGTTCCTGCAGCTTTCTTTTTAATAAAATTTCAATGTCGTTTAGTTAAGGGTATTTGTCTTGTTGCACGCAAGCGAAACATCACACTGTCGTAGTGAGTCCCGATTTATGGGGATAGACATCGCCTTAGTATCTCATTGCTCTTTTCTCTTCAATCCTTTGAAGAGATCCCTCGCCTTTGCTCGGGATGATAAAAACCCTATCTTTCTTTCTGCTTCCTTGTCATGCTGAGCTAGTCGAAGCATCTCTTTACCTTTAATCCTTGTTGCTTTTTTGTAAATGGTGTTACAAATATTACGCCCCTACGGGGCTGGAAGCATTGTACGTGAAACTATTGTCATGTTGAGCGTTAGCAAAACATCTTATGGGGTCGAATAGAGATCATTCGCTGCGCGCAGGATGACAGTCATTTATATTTTTGTTAACTAAACGACATTCAATAAAATTTTGAAGAAAATACTTTATGTTGATTCTCGAAAAAGTTTAAATACTTCAACGATAAAGAGTTCAGGGCTTAAGGGTAGAATCTGTAAACTGACTTTTCTCATTGCATTTCGGTGTAAAAAAACTTATTTTTGTTTGGAAATGACTAAGTAGCACACATGAGCAGCAAACCACTACATACGCTTTACCACAACAACGGCAAGGGTCTTTTTGCCTGCTGGATTTGCTGATTTCCCTTTTTCCAATATCTATTTTCAAAAGGATTAGAACGCTAATCCCTTTAGTTGACATTCAATCATTTAATTTTTTCAAATGGAAAAAGGGTTAATTTTTGATATTCGACATTTTTCGATTCACGACGGTCCTGGAATTAGAACTACTGTTTTCCTTAAGGGTTGTCCACTGCGCTGTGTTTGGTGCCACAACCCCGAAAGTCAAAAACATGAACCGGAAAAGGTTCAACGAACAACCAAACTCGATGGTAAGGAATACAACTCATCCGAAACTATTGGTAGTTACATGACTGCCGAAGAGGTTTTTGACCAAGTAAAAACTCACATCCCAATATTCGACGAATCGGGGGGAGGGGTAACTTTCTCAGGTGGCGAACCGCTAATGCAACCAAAGTTTTTACTAAATACCCTTAAGCTTTGCCGGGCAAACGATATTCACACAGCAGTTGACACCTGTGGCTTTGCATTGCATGAGGTCTTTAACTTGATTTTACCCTATACAAACCTTTTCCTTTTTGACTTGAAGTTGATTTCGCCCCAAAAGCATGAAAGTTACACCGGGCAACCAAACCATGTAATATTCAAAAACCTTTTCTTACTTGAGCTTAATAACGCCCCAACAATAATAAGGATTCCCCTTATTCCTGGAATAACCGATGACCAAACCAATCTTGAGGCTATTAAATCAATATTAAAACCATTGAGGTGTGTTAAGCGTGTCGATTTACTACCCTACCACCATATGGCTAAGGATAAATACCGTCGTATGAATTTACCCTATGAACTTGAGAACCTTAAGCCATACACAGCCAACCAGCTTGGCGAAATAAAATCACTCTTTAATGATATAGATATTCCTGTTACAATTGGAGGTTAAACACAACAAAGTCTTATATTATGATGACAGAACGAATTCAGCAACTCCGCAAACAAAGTCTCAATGCTGTAAACACACTTTCAGCTGAGCGTGCATTGCTGGTAACCGAATACTACAAAAAGGCCGATAGTAATTTACCTATACCCATCCTAAGGGCAAGGGCCTTTGAGCATATCATGTTAAACAAAAAGATTTGTATCAACTCGGGCGAGCTGATTGTTGGTGAACGCGGACCAGCCCCCAAGGCTGCACCAACCTACCCTGAGGTTTGCTTGCATAGCCTCGACGATTTGGAGATTATTAACTCCCGCCCTAAGGTTTCGTTTAAGGTTGATGAAGAAACACGTGAAGCTTATCGCAATATCATTATACCCTACTGGACAGGTAAAACCTTACGTGAAAAGATTTTTGCTTCGCTAAGCAATGAATGGCATCAGGCCTATAGCTCAGGTGTGTTTACTGAGTTTCAGGAGCAAAGGGCACCCGGACATACAGTATCGGGTAAAAAGGTATTCCAAAAGGGAATGCTCGACCTGATTAGCAACATCGATTCATCGCTTAAACGCATTAAACAAGAACCAAATACAAAGGAAAAGGTTAATGAGCTGGAGGCCATGCGCATTGTTGCAAATGCCATAATTGGCTTTGCCAACCGCTATGCTGATGCTTTGCACTTGTTGGCCATAGAAGAGACTAATGAAAACCGTAAGGTTGAACTGCTAAAAATGGAAAACATCTGCCGCAGAGTGCCAGCTCATGCTCCACAAAACTTTCACGAGGCGCTTCAGCATTACTGGTTTATTCATGTTGGCGTTATCACAGAGTTAAACCCTTGGGATTCATTTAACCCTGGAAGACTCGACCAGCACCTTTTCCCTTTTTATCAACAAGATATCAAAAACGGAACCCTTACAGAGGATCAAGCTATAGAACTGCTGCAGGCTTTCTGGGTTAAGTTTAACAATCACCCATCGCCTCCCAAAATGGGTGTTACTGCACAGGAAAGTAACACATATACCGATTTTGCGCTTATTAACCTTGGTGGGGTTAAGGAAGACGGTTCTGATGCTGTAAATGAACTTACATACATCATTCTCGACGTTATTGAGGAAATGCGATTGCTGCAACCCAGCAGCATGGTTCAGGTAAGTAAGAAAAACCCTGATAGGTTTGTAAAGAGAGCAGTAAAAATTTCCAAAACGGGATTTGGTCAACCCTCGTTTTTTAACACCGATGCAATAGTTCAGCAGCTGTTGAGTCAAGGAAAATCGTTGGTTGATGCCCGAAATGGCGGCGCCAGTGGTTGTGTGGAAACTGGTGCATTTGGAACAGAGGCATACTTCCTAACCGGTTACTTTAACCTTAACAAGGTTCTTGAAATCACGCTCAATAACGGCGTTGACCCCTTAACCGGCAAAAAAATTGGTCTGGAAACCGGCGATCCGGAAAACTTCAAATCATTTGAGGAACTCTACGAAGCCTACGAACGCCAACTTAACTACTTTATCGACATTAAAATTGAAGGCAACCTAGTAGTTGAAAAAATTTGGGCAATGAATATGCCTGTTCCATTCCTTTCGCTACTTATTGACGATTGCATTGCCAACGCTACCGACTATAATGCTGGAGGTGCCCGCTATAATACCAGCTATATTCAGGGGGTTGGACTAGGAAGTATCACCGATAATCTTACCGCAATTAGAAAACACGTTTACGAAGATGGTAGTATTGGAATGAAAGAGATATTGTTCGCATTGTCATCAAACTTTGATGGTTACGATGATTTACGCTATAAACTGATTTATGAAACCCCAAAGTGGGGAAACAACGACGAGTATGCCGACAGGCATGCAGTAATGGTTTTTAATAGTTTTTACAAGGCTGTAAACGGACGCCCTACATACCGTGGTGGGGTATTTCGCATAAATATGTTACCCACCACCAGCCATGTTTACTTTGGGAGCAAAATTGGAGCAATGCCCGATGGCCGGAAGGCCTTTGAGCCGCTAAGCGAAGGGATTAGCCCAGTTCAGGGTGCTGACCGCAAAGGGCCTACCGGAGTAATCCTATCGTGCTCCAAAATTGACCATATTAAAACAGGAGGAACGCTACTTAACCAAAAATTCTCGCCCTCGTTTTTCAGCACCGACGAAAGCCTTGATAAACTTGTGATGCTAATACGCAGCTACTTTAAGCTCGATGGACACCACATTCAGTTCAATGTGGTGAGCGCCAATACCCTACGCGATGCGCAAAAACATCCAGAAAAATACCGCGACCTGATTGTTCGCGTTGCTGGTTACTCCGACTACTTTAACGATTTGAGCGAGGCCCTGCAAAACGAAATTATTCGAAGAACTGAGCATGAATCATTGTAAAGTATTATTTTAGATGAACCTTATACTAACAGTTATGAAGCGAATTTTCTCACCCCTCTTGCTTTTGATTGCTATTTGCGTGTTCCTACTGGCTTTTCAGCGGCAAAACCCCGTTGCTGAGCAAGTTCTTAAATCAATACCTATTGTCGATAGTTTTAAGTTGATTGATAACGACCCCTTGTTTCAAACAACATACGAGGTATGGTTTAGCGTTCCGCTTGACCACAATAACCCCAATAGCGAAAAATTTCCTTTAAGGGCATACTATTCGCACCGAAGCTTTACGCGTCCCATGGTGGTAGTAATTGACGGGTATACTATGTACACCTCTCGCCCCAATGAACTTACCCGCATTCTGGAAGCAAATCAGCTAACCATTGAACATCGGTTCTTTTCCAAAAGCCGCCCTAAGGATTCCATTCCATGGAGTTACCTTAACATACGTCAGGCTGCAGCCGACGCGCATGCTATAATATCGGCATTTAAACCCCACTACCAGGGGAAATGGATTTCGACTGGTATAAGCAAGAGCGGACAGGCCACCATTTTTCACCGCAGGTTTTACCCAAACGACGTTGATGTTAGCGTTCCTTACGTGGCTCCACTTAACTTTTCAAGTGAAGATAAACGTGTTTACGAATTCCTTAGCAAGGTAGGCTCTGCCGAATGCCGAAAAAAAATTAGAGAATTTCAAATTGCTCTCTTTAGGAATAAGAACACTTTACTCCCAATGTTCGAGGGCCTTGCTCAAAAAAACAACTGGCAATTTACAATGGGGATTGGTCGGGCTTACGACTTAAGCGTACTTGAGTATGAGTTTGCCTTTTGGCAATGGGGGTATAGCTGCTCCGATATCCCTGCAGGCAACTCACAGCCTTCGGTTCTTTTTGAGCATTGGTCTCAGGTAAATCCCTTTACCTTTTTTGAGGAAAAAGAGATAGAAAAGGTAAGGCCATTCTTCTATCAGGCAATGACCCAAATAGGAATGTATGGCTATAATATAGAGCCATTCAGGAACTACCTCTTCGATAAAAAAATATCACCTTTGAGTTTACCCTTCCTAAGGGTCACACGGTGAGCTACGACTCTTCAGCCATGCTCGATGTTTACAGGTGGGTAAGGGATTCGGGCAACTACATGCTTTACATTTACGGGCAGAACGACGCATGGAGTTCAACCGCAGTTGACCCCGGCACAAAAACCAATGCAGTTAAAATGGTTTGCCCGTCAGGTAGCCACTCAACCCGCATTAAGGATTTCCCAAAACCGTTGCGCGATAGTATTTATATCACCCTTGAAAGATGGCTTGAAATGCCGGTTGGTAGAAAGTAAAAAATGCAACCTTTACCGGGTTGCATTTTTTAGGGGAAAAATTACTTTTTCTTAATCGCTTCATTGTATAGCTCCGATACAACTTCCCAGTTTATAAGGCTCCAAAAGTTATTAACGTATTCAGCACGTCTATTCTGGTATTTAAGGTAGTAAGCGTGTTCCCAAACATCAATCCCTATAAGGGGGATGCCCTTAAAATCGGACACATCCATTAGCGGATTATCCTGATTGGGGGTAGAGCCAATTTTGAGCTTTCCATTGCCATCGACCACAAGCCAGGCCCAACCGCTACCAAAACGTTTTAGTGCAGCATCGTTCATTTGAGCAATAAGGTTTTCAACTGAACCAAACTCATCGGCTATTGCTTTGTTTAGGGTTGGGCTCAAACCCTTTCGATTACCAGGTTTTAGTATTTCCCAGTAAAGTAAATGGTTATAGTATCCCCCTCCGTTATTTCTAATTCCAGCAGGGTACTCGGACACTTTTGCAAAAATTTCATTAAGCGATTTTTCGGTCAGCTTTAAGTCACTAGCCTGCTTTAAAAAATTATCGAAGTAAGCCTTGTGGTGACGGCTGTAGTGAATTTCAACGGTTAGGGCATCAATTGCTGGCTCTAGAGCTGCGTATTGGTAAGGCAATTGGTAAAAATTGAGTTCCGATACCCTTTGTGTTAAAAGAGTATTCTGTGCCATTGAAAGTACTGATATCGCTGTGGCTAATGATGTAATAATTATCCTATTCATGATTCCTGAATTTTTTTGTATAAACAACACACAGGAGTGAAAAGTTCAAAAAAATAAGTGCTACTGCTTATTTAACAAGCACTTAAAAGACTCTCAAATAGTAATGAGAGTTTATTTTGGCCGTTGTTTACAGATAGATATGCAGTAAAATAATAGGTCTGGGTAAAATTAATTAACCCAGATATCCTAAAACTCCTGCCCTTTTTGCTTTGGATAATCAATTGAGTAGTGTAGCCCTCTACTCTCGTGCATTTCCTGAGCTGATTTTATTATGAGGTAACCAACGTTAATCATATTACGTAGTTCGCATAGTTTTTGGGTAAGAATTGATTTCTTGTAGAGCTCCTCGGTTTCGCGGTAAAGTATTTCCAGGCGAGTTAATGCTCGCTGTAAGCGGAGGTTTGAACGAACAATTCCCACGTAGCTACTCATAATCTGCTGCATCTCACGGTAGCTCTGGGTGATAAGTACCATCTCCTCGTTATGAATTGTTCCTTCGTAGTCCCATTCGGGTATAGAGTGGTTTATTTCATAGATCTTATAGTGTTCCATGGAATGTTGTGCGCCACGATGCGCATAAACAATTGCCTCAATTAGCGAATTTGAGGCTAACCTATTGGCTCCATGTAAACCAGTTGATGAGCATTCACCTACTGCGTAAAGTCTTTTTATGGTTGATTGAGCATTAGTATCAACTTTAATACCACCACACATGTAATGTGCAGCTGGAACAACAGGTATCATATCCTTTGTAATGTCAATGCCAAGCGATAAGCATTTCTGGTAGATGTTTGGGAAATGGTCAATTATCTCCTTTGGTTCCTTGAAGGTAACATCGAGGTAAACATAGTCGTCGCCCCTAACCTTCATCTCGTTATCAATGGCTCGGGCAACAATATCGCGCGGTGCAAGCGACCCCCTTGGGTCGTACTTTTGCATGAATTCCTTACCGTCGATGGTTTTAAGCACACCACCAAACCCTCGCATGGCTTCGGTTATAAGGAACGAGGGGCGTTCGCCCGGATTGTAAAGCGATGTGGGGTGAAACTGCACAAAGGCCATATTTTCAACCTGTCCCTTTGCCCGGTAAACCATGGCAATACCATCGCCTGTGGCAACAGGAGGGTTTGTAGTTGTGTTGTAAATATTACCTGTTCCACCGGTTGCCAAAACAGTTACTCGGCTCAGGAAAGTGTGTACCTCCTGTGTTTTAAGGTTTAGTACGTATGCTCCGAAACATGTAATATCAGGATTTCCGCGTTTAACCTCCTGTCCAAGGTGGTGTTGGGTGATTATTTCAACAGCAAAGTAATTCTCGTAAACGGTAATGTTGGGATGATTTCTTACCTTGTTGCTTAAAACCTTTTGTATTTCAGCGCCGGTATTATCCTTATGGTGTAGTATGCGGTGTTCCGAGTGTCCCCCTTCACGAGCCAAATCGTACTGACCGTTGGGCTTTCGGTCAAACTTAACGCCCCAGCTAATAAGCTGCTTAATCTGGGAAGGGGCTTCGTTAACCACTATGCGGACAACGTCCTCATTGCAAAGCCCATCGCCACAAATGAGGGTATCGTGTATATGCTTTTCGGGCGTATCGGGGTCGTATGTTACAGCGGCTATGCCCCCCTGTGCGTATGCTGTATTGGTTTCGTCTAATCTATCCTTAGTAACAACTATAACCTTTGCGTGGTCGGCTACTTTAAGGGCAAAACTCATCCCGCCTATGCCTGACCCTATTATTAGGAAATCGGTTTCAATCTTGCTCATCGGATTAAAGGTATACAGCAATAAATTGCCGTGTTATGTTTGAGCAAAACTATGAATTAGTAGGCTGTTATCAAAACTAAATATTAATTGGTATCCGTTTTCGTTGGCTAAAGGTAATTATTTCCTTGTATCCTAACGATTTAAGGAGGTTAACGGCCTCATCAAAGTACTGCCCAATGTTTTGCTCAACATGAGCATCGCTACCCAGGGTAATGGGCACCCGGTAGTGATGAAGGATTTCGAGAAAATCGACCGATGGGTAAAATTCGGCACAGGGCTTATTTTTTCCGCTGGTATTGAGCTCAACCACCACACCGCAATCGCTAAAAATTTGAGCACACCTTTCGTAAACTTTCTGCAGCTTAAACGTGGGGTAAACTGCAAATTTTTTTGCTAAATCGGCATGACCAATAATATCGAACATTCCGGTTTGTGCTACCTCGCCAACAAGTTTGAAATAGGTGCGGTAAAAATCATCAATATCAATGCCTTGGTAACCGTTAATATCGGTATCAAAATTCCAATCATCAATAAAGTGAACCGAACCAATGGTATAATCCAAGGGTATAGATTTTAAAACACTTCGGGTTTCATTAACCAAATTGGGAATATAATCCACCTCGGCTCCAAACCGAATGGTTACTGAATTGGATTTGTGCTGAGTACGATTTACTGTATCAATCAGTTCAGGAACCCTTCCCAAATCCATTGCCCAGCCAATAGGTTTAAGCGATATATGATCCGTGAAACCTATTTCGTAAATCCCTGAAGCCTCTGCCGCATACACCATTTCATCGTGAGTATGATGTCCGTCAGAAAAGTTGGTATGCATGTGGTAGTCGGGGTACATTTTATATCGATTTTAGTTTATAAACAAATCCATCCGATTCGTGTTCATATCAAATTTATCACATTTATTGCTATTATTGCCAAAATTTTTGAGGATTTGATTACGGTTGTTAGCATAATGGCTGGGGGTATGTTGCTTGGTTTTCTTATAAGAGCAAAGCAACGTATTGTTTCTGGTAATGAGAAACTTATCACTTATGCCATATACCTGCTTCTTTTCATGATGGGCGTTAGCATAGGTTCAAACGAACAAATTATGAACTCGTTGAGTACGCTTGGTATTGTGGCCCTTATAGTCTCAATGGGTGCTATAATCGGAAGTATTCTAACGGGGTTTGTAGTGTTCAAATTGTTTTTTAAAAACGATTAAAGTTGAAAGGGAGTTTAACCATACTTTCATTTTTCACGCTGGGGTTGATTGTTGGTCGATATACTCCAGTTAACGAATGGCTTAGTTCCGTTGACTACAGCTCCCTATCGCTTTACCTGCTTATGTTTTTGGTAGGAATTAGTATAGGTTCCGATACCCGATCGTTACAAGCTCTCAAAAGCATGAATCTAAAAATCCTGCTGATACCCTTAGCAACAATTATTGGTACTGCTATTGGGGTTTGGTTCATATCAATTTTCGTTACACGATACTCAATTAAGGAGCTTATGGCTGTTGGTGCAGGGTATGGCTATTACAGCCTTTCAAGCATTATTATCAAGAACAACCATAGCGATGCACTTGGCGTTGTTGCTTTGCTATCGAATGTAATTCGCGAAATTATTACCCTGCTGCTGGCACCGCTTATGGCAATCTATTTTGGTAAAGTTGCACCAATCTGCTCGGGTGGAGCCACAAGCATGGATACCACATTGCCAATAATTTCAAGAGCATCGGGGAAAGAGTATGCCATTCCATCGCTTATTCATGGAATTATACTTACCATACTGGTGCCTTTCATTGTAACGTTAATTCTATCAATCTAAATAACAAAGCCATGAAAATCAAAACTTTGCTGCTGGCAGCATTTGCGTTTTTGCTGTTAATCTCCTGTAAAACAAAAACCGAAAAGGAGAATTTTAATCAGGATCACCTGATTTACGCCACCATTTGGTACCAAAACTCCCCCGAAACGAAAGCCCTGTACTACCAAGGCTTCAATATTGCTGGGGAAAGATTGAAACAGTACTCGAAACAAAAAACTGCAAAACCTAAAGCAGTGGTGGTTGATATTGATGAGACCATGCTAAACAATGTTCCATTCCAAGCGCAGGAAATTATTGATAACAAAGAGTTCTCGAGCGAGTTCTGGAACGAGTGGAGCCAACTTGCCAGGGCCGAAGCCACCCCGGGTGCCATTGAGTTCAGCAAGCTTTGCGATTCGTTGGGCATTCCAATTTTCTACATCAGCAACCGAAAGGTAAACGAGTTTGACGCTACCCTTCGCAACCTCGATTCGCTGGGTTTTGCCTTTGCAAAACCAGAGTTCATAATTCTCAGGGACAATGAGAGTAGCAAAAAAGCACGTCGCGAAAAGGTAATGGAAAACTATGAAATAGTTCTGCTTATTGGCGATAACCTTAACGATTTTTCTGAGGTTTTTGAAGACAGAAGCGATAGCTGGGGTACACCCACCGTGGAGAAATTCAAAAATGAATTCGGAAACCGATTTATAGTTTTGCCTAACCCCATGTACGGCGACTGGGAAAAAAATATATATCCGAGCCGTGGCATGCTGCCTGCCCAGCAGGATAGTGCTCGCCGCTCTGTACTAAAGGGTTTTAAGTAAGAGCAACAAGTCTCTCACCAAAAAAGGGCGAAAAATCGCCCTTTTTTATTTAGAAAAAATATCAATTATGATTAATCATCCTTTTGTTTATTAACCACTTGTATTATTTTGCTAATTTTGAATGTGATTGCTTTATTAAGTATGTTTTACATCAAATATAAAATACTATGAGAAGCTTAGTCCACCTGTTAATACCTGCCCTTTTCCTGTTATCATGTTCAAAGTCAAACCATGAACCAACCGTTTACTTCACCAAGGATATTACACCGGAAGGGTTCATGAAGGTTTACAAACAGATTTCCAAAAACCTTGAAGGGAAAGTAGGCGTAAAGGTTCATTTTGGCGAAGAAGGCAATACCTATTACGTTAAACCGGAACTATTTAAAGATATTGTTCTCGACTGCCAAGGAACATTCATTGAAACCAATGTATTATATAAAAGTCCGCGACAAAAAACCGAAACCCATATTGCGCTGGCCAAACAACATGGATTTACCTATGCCCCTATCGATATTTTAGATGATAAAGGGGAGCTTGTAATTGAAAATGTACCCGGATGTAAACACTTCAATAAGTTTTACTACGGGAAAAATATTGATGAGTATAATTCCTTCCTCATAATCTCGCACTTTAAGGGTCATGGATCGGCTGGTTTTGGGGGAGCCATTAAAAATATATCGATGGGGTTTGCTACCCCTCGAGGAAAACTAGCCATGCACAGGAACAATTACCCTGTATGCGATAGGGATCGCTGTACCAACTGCGATAGCTGCGCCCAGCAATGCCCGGCAAATGCTATTTCAACTAATCCTTTTTGGATTGATGTAGATAAATGCACCGGATGTGGAAAATGCATTGATGTTTGCCCAAATAAAGCTTTACGTTACCCTAAAGGCGACGTAGATGTTCAAACTGTATTCTGTGAACGACTTGCTGAATACGCTAAGGCAATTTACGACCGTCATAAAAAGATGGTTTTCATAAATGTCTTGGTCGATATATCAACATCGTGCGATTGCTCCCGAAACCCCGGAAAGCCATTTGTTCCAAACATTGGTATTTTGGCGTCAACTGACATTGTGGCCATTGAAAAAGCAAGCCACGACCTCGTGGCTAAAGCCCACGGATGTGCTGATCCATTTCTGGAAGTTAACCGTGTAAGCGGTTACAGGCAAATTCAGTATGCTAAAATCTTAGGAATGGGCGAAATGAGCTATCGTCTGTTTAACCTGGACAACAACCAAGAAACTGTAGAAATTTCAGAGTAGAGTTTCTAAACCAACAATCTCAAACCTGTTGCAAAAAAATAAATTAAGTAATATCTTTGCCGAGCAATTTGGCCTTATAGTTCAAGGGATAGAACGGAAGTTTCCTAAACTTTAGATCCAGGTTCGAGTCCTGGTAAGGCCACTACAAGGGGAGTTCTTCCCCTTTTTTTATTTTCACTCCACCAAACATGAGGAAAAATATGTAAATGTTTGTAACATTTCTTGTATTTTTTTTATCATTGCATTATTTTTATACCAATTTTAATTACATATTGTAACTTCTATGGCTGAAACTTACAAGGTTGATGCAATTGACCAAAAAATACTGTCGTACTTGGTTAAGAATGCACGAATGCCTTTTTTGGAAATTGCTCGTGAATGTGGAATATCGGGAGCCGCTATTCACCAACGGGTTAAGAAAATGGAAGATGCCGGTATTATTGCCGGTTCGCGAATGGTTGTTAAACCCAAAGCGCTAGGATTTGATGTTTGCGCTTTTGTTGGGGTACAGCTTGTATCAACTAATCTTTACGCAGGAGTAATTGAGGCTCTTAAAATGATGCCCGAGGTGGTGGAGTGCCATTTTATCACAGGGGAATATGCCCTTTTGCTAAAAATTTTCTGCCGCGATAACGAGCACCTGATGGACGTGTTGGTTAACACCATTCAGAATATCCCTGGTATTTCAAGAACAGAAACTTTTATTTCCCTTGACCAAGCCATTGAGCGCCCCGTATATGTTAAGGATAGAAGTGTGATTAAAGGTTAAAACAATAATCCATACAACAAAAAAAAGGCTGAACCCTAGGTTCAGCCTTAATTTTTATTTTATTTTTTAGTAATCTTCTTCTTCGTCATAGGCATCGTCATCATAGTATTCTTCCAAAGAGTCTTTCAAATCGTAATCGTCCAGATCTTCAAACTCATCAATCTCTTCATAAAAAGAGCGCTTCAAATTCTTCTCCTTTTTAACGGGTTTCAACTTTTTGGCTCTCTTTAACTCGTCGGAATCGAAAGAATCGTTCTTTACGGGTTTCCGAAAATCTTTCTTTGACTTCATCACAAGACAAATTAAGATGTTTCCTTTGTTTTTTAACTATTTAGGGTTAAACATTAAATATATCAACCGCAATTTTAAGTATTTTTTTTTTCGTTGCAAGGTATTGGCCTACTGTATGGTGAAAATTTTTACGTTTAAAGCATATTATTTTACCAAGTTACACATCAGCTATATAAAAGTCAATACTTTTTCATCAAATAACTATTTTTTTTACATAAACACATTTAAGTACATTTGTGAAGTTTTAAACTGCTATATGGGCTCCGAGGTAATTATCCACCAGTTACTAATTTTTGGCGTTTTAATGGTAGTGGGCGCTTTGGGCTCCTACTTCGGAATCATTAAGGACGAAGCCAAAGACTTCCTGTCGCGCTTCATTATCGACATTACCCTTCCCTGCTTGATTTTTTCAACTTTTGCTAAAATTGATAGTAACCCCACCCTGCTTATCAACGGTTTACTGGTGTTTGGTTTTACCTTTGTTAACCTGGCAATCGCTCTTTTTGCTGGAACCGTTTCAGCACGTCTCCAGGGCTTGAACCCAGCAAACACTACAGTTCATAGCCTTCACACCATGTTTGGGAATATTGTGTTTTTGGGCTACCCGCTCTTTGATGCTCTATTTCCAGGAGGAATTGGAATATTCTATGCAGCAGCATACCAGCTTGCTTCAAACTCGGTTACTTTCACCTACGGGATATACAGGCTAAGTGCTGGTCAAGCAAAATCGGGGTTAAAAAGTTTGCTTAACATCAACACCTTTGCCTTGCTAATTGGTTTTACAATTACTGCCTTTGGCATAAAAATTCCAGCGTTTTTTATCGATGCCCTGAGTGGATTGGGTAAGGCTACCAGCCCCCTATCAATGGTTTACATTGGGGCTTTGCTTATGGGGTTGGGTATTCGTAAATCCGTGAGCCATAAAAGTATTTACCTGCTTAGCCTCAATAAGTTGATTTTATTACCAGTTTTTTTGGGCTTTATTTACCTATGGGTATTCCGATTTTTTAACCTGCAAATTTCGAGCGAAGCCTTTATTGTTCTTGTAATGCAAATGGCTATGCCCTGCCAAACAATAATAGTGGTAATGAGCAGAAGGTATGGTGGAAACTATCAGCTTGCTGCGGGTAATCTGTTTGTCTCCACCATACTGAGTATAGCAACTTTGCCTGCCATTTATATTTATCTGAACTTTCTTCTGAAATGATTTTATTTCACAACCAGCTTTACATCAATCGTAAACTCGTCGTAAATCATCTTATCGCCTAATCCCTCAAAGAATTTTCCTGATCCATAACGAATATTGTACTGGGTGCGATCAACGGTAATGGTTGATGTGTACACATTTCCCTTTTTAATTACCTCAAAGGTGATTGGCTTTGTAATACCCTTGATAGTTAAATCGGCTGTTACTTTGGCCTTATCGCCATTAAACTTATCCGACCTAACATTTCCAAGGAGCGCAACCCGGTATGTTCCAACACTAAAAAAATCGTCGGACTTTAGGTGGTCAATCAACTTTTTGTTCCATTCTGGGCTCTCTAAATCGTCACATGTTATCGATTCCATATCGATAACAAAATTTCCGCCAGCAATCTGGTTATCTCTGATAACCAATTTGCCCTCTTTAAGCTTCACTTTGCCGTAATGTTCACCAGTTACTTTTTTGGCATTCCATTTCAGGGTGGAACTACTCGCATCGGCAATAAACTCCTGTGACCAAACTGTAGTGCTAACCAGGAGTGCTGTTAGTAATGTTAAATATTTCATGTTCTTTTTGTTTAAAGTTACACAGTAATAACAAATCAATCTTCAATTTGTTTTTTAGTAACTTAGCGGGTCATATTTGCTTAGTGTCCAATGAGAGTTGTAATACAGCGTGTAAGTCAGGCTAGCGTTTCGGTTAACGGAAACATAACCGGTTCAATTGGTAACGGACTTCTAGTTCTAGCTGGTTTTGAACATTCCGATACTGAAGAGGATTTGGAATGGATGGTTGGTAAAATTGCCCGCCTGCGAATATTTAACGATGCCGAGGGCATCATGAACCTCAGCGTTATGGATGTGAACGGTCAAATACTGGTTGTAAGCCAGTTTACCCTTCATGCAAAAACCAAGAAAGGCAATCGGCCATCGTACGTTCAGGCTGCCCCCCCGGATATTGCCATTCCGCTATATGAAAAGTTTATAATGATGCTGGAGCACACAACCAGTAAAAGGATTGAACGTGGTGTATTCGGAGCAATGATGGATGTTAGCCTGGTAAATTCCGGCCCGATAACCATTATTATCGACTCAAAAAATAAAGATTTATGACACAACTCACACTCGATGATGCTCAGAAACTGGTTGACAATTGGATTAAAACCAAAGGGGTACGCTACTTTAATGAGCTTACTAACATGACTCTGCTGGTGGAAGAGGTGGGCGAGTTAGCCCGAATTATGGCCAGGAGATATGGCGAGCAGTCGTTCAAGGAAGGGGAAACCGACCATGATCCTGCTCCCGAAATGGCTGATATACTGTTTGTGCTGATTTGCCTTGCTAACCAAACTGGCATTAACCTTACCCAAGCCCTTCTTCAAAGTATTGAAAAGAAAACCAAACGCGATAGCGAACGGCACCAGGGTAATACCAAATTGTTGTAACTTTGCCAACAAAATCACAATCTAATAATAGAAAGCTATGGACTTATCGTTCGAAGACAAGTTTAACATTGAGGTCGAAGCTGCCGAGGTTGAAAAAGCAATCAATAAGTTCAAGGATATTGCTCAGTCACGTAAAGGCGACGTAGAAATTCTAAAGCGCTGCTTTAGCATGATTGACCTTACCACTCTAAATACAACCGATGGCTATGAGCGAGGCAAACTTTTTGCTGAAAAGGTAAGCCAATTCCCCAACCAGTTTCCGGGAATGCCAAACGTTGCAGCCATTTGTGTTTACCCTTCGCTTGTGGCAGCAGTAAAAGAAAATCTATCTGCGCCCAGCGTAAAAATTGCCTCGGTTGCAGCAGGTTTTCCAGCATCACAAACATTCCTTGAAATTAAACTTTCCGAATGTGAAATGGCCCTTGAGCAAGGCGCCGATGAGCTCGATGTGGTGATATCGGTAGGCTCTTTCCTTGAGGGTGATTACTTTACCGTTTTCAGCGAACTTCAACAAATTAAAGAGGTGGCTGAGAACGCCAAGGTTAAAGTCATTCTTGAAACTGGCGCATTACCAAGCCTTGAAGACATAAAACTCGCTTCGTTTTTAGCCATGGAGGCTGGTGCCGATTTCATTAAAACCTCAACCGGCAAGTTAGAACCCGCAGCAACCCCTGAAGCGGTTTACGTAATGTGTTTAGCCATTAAGGAGTTCCATGAAAAAACCGGACGCATGGTAGGTATGAAACCTGCTGGAGGAGTTTCAAACTCCTACGATGCTGCGCTTTTCTATACTATTGTTGAGCAGGTTCTAGGTCAGGAGTGGCTTTATACTGGACTATTCCGGTTTGGAACTAGCAAACTAGCTGATATATTGCTTTCAGATATATTAGGTAAGGAAGTAAAATATTTTAGCCAGTCTTCCATCGCAAAGTATTAAATAATAAACTCTTAAATAGAAAAAGAGGGATTTTATCCCTCTTTTTTTCTACTATTTTTAAAAATTTACATAGAATAATTTCCCTCCACTTCCCACTCAACAACTGCGTGAGCAACAACATAAATTGGTCCGGAAAGATTGTTTATGGTGTAAGTTGTACTTGTGGTAGACAAATTACCAACAACAATTGGATACTGGCCAGGGGCTACAGTTTCAACTCCATTTTTAAGGGGTAATCGGTTTGCGCCAACATAAAGGTGATTTTCAAGCATAACAAAACCTTGATTCATGGAATAGGTTACAGTTGCAACACCGTTTGCGTAGTTTACTAATAAATTACCAACCAGAGTTCCCTTTGATAGATCGCACTGTCCTGCAGCAGCCCAAATTTCGAAAGAATAATTGCCTTCATTAATGGCATTTGACCAACCCCAACGTGAAAATCCCCAATCAAGGAAACAGGTAGCATAGTTGTAACCGTATGCAAAAGCAGTTTCCTGAACATATACAGGTTCGGGATCATTTGTGCATTCCTGTTTGCAGTAATCAAAGTACATTGCCCAACTTCCACTAACAATAAATTGATTTCCAGCACCCCATGCAGTTTGCTGATCTACAATAGTCGTTCCATCATATTTTGAAACAACAGCATGTGCAGCAACAATGAAACAATCATCAAAATCAGCAAGATTAAACTGATAGGTAACCTCGTTTACAGGAGTTGTAAATGTCTCACCGTATGGAAATTGTCCAATCTGTGGATTTCCTTTCTTATTCACAGGAACACCACTCTTTGGCCCAACATACAGGTGGGTCTCATTAATTAAGTAACCATTTGCTGATGTGTAAGTAACATATAGGAAATTTGCATCATTACCAACTGTTACCGTTCCTGCATCAATATGCTGCCCAGCAGTTAACATAACAACGGTTGGTGTTCCACAGTAAGCAATTGGTTCCTGAGCCATTGCTTTCATGGGAACAACATTCGATTTCATGGCTGCTAAAGGTGCCATAACCTGAGAGTCTTCCTTCTGGCAGGAGACTGCTACAAATAGAAGGGCAACAATACCAAGTACTTTGCCGCTAATTGATAGTTTGTTCATACTTCTTGAAATTTTTAAAGTTCAAACAAATGTATGAATAACGATTATTTATGTCAATATATTTAGAATCATTTTAAATTATATTTTATGAATCTTGTATTTTTATATACGAAACGTACTAAATTAACGATAAAAAAGGCGTGAATTAATTTCACGCCTTTTTGGTCTAAACCATGACTTACACTACCACCAGATAGCGTAAAGAATAATCAAAAGGGCTATAATTATTGCTGAGCCTATCTTAAATCCCTTACCCGTTGAGAAGAGTTCTTTTGAAATTGTTATAGCTTTTACATGCTGCTTATTCCCCTCAACCATAGCAAATATCCAGATAATTGCTAAACAGATTAGAA
This sequence comes from Tenuifilum sp. 4138str, assembly GCF_041102575.1. Taxonomy (NCBI): domain Bacteria; kingdom Pseudomonadati; phylum Bacteroidota; class Bacteroidia; order Bacteroidales; family Tenuifilaceae; genus Tenuifilum; species Tenuifilum osseticum. The sequence continues at coordinate 35,378 of NZ_JBGCUE010000013.1, forward strand.
AAACAATTCCCATCCTATCCATAAAGGGCAGGTTGGGTAGAAGTAACTTAAATAGTAGCGAGAACACGAATGTTCCAACTGCTGCACCTAAAGCACCATTGGCTGTTGCTTTTTTGTAGAAAAATCCGGCTAGGAAAATTGCTAATGCGCCAGGACTTACAAATCCTGTAAACTCTTGAATATACTGAAAAGCTTGATCGAGGTTTGAAAGCATAGGTGCAATGAATACTGCTATTAGTAACGCTACGAAGGCTGCTATACGACCAACTGTAACAAGTTTGTGTTCCGAGGCATCCTTGTTTATATATTCTTTATAAAAATCCATAGTGAATATTGTTGAAACACTATTCATCATCGATGCCAGTGAGCTTACAATTGCCGCTACCAATGCAGCAAAAGCCAAGCCCTTTACTCCAGTAGGAACAAAGCTGTGAAGTAGCCAAGGATACGCCTCGTCCGATTTTGCAATGTCGGCATGTAATGCAAAGGCAACAATCCCAGGGATAACTACAATAAGTGGAAGTAAAACCTTTAGGAATGCAGCAAATACTAATCCGCTCTGTGCCTCCTTAATGCTTTTGGCAGCTAGGGCACGCTGAATGATATACTGGTTACAACCCCAGTAGTAGAGGTTTGCAACCCACATACCGCCAATTAGTACGCTAATACCGGGTAAATCAATATAGGCATCCTTTTGTCCACCCTTCCCATCAGGTATCATCAGTTTGCCTTTTTCCAGAATCATATCAAATTTTTCAGGGGCCTTTTGGAGTAAGGCTTTAAATCCAGCAATAAGGCCATGACCATCGCTTAGGTAATCTAAAGCAAAGTATGTTGTTACTAAACCTCCTCCAACAAGAAAAACAACCTGCACAACATCGGTCCATGCTACAGCCTTTAGGCCACCATAAATGGAGTAGAGTGCAGCAAAAAAGGCTAAACCAATTATGGCGTAGGTCATATTTATACCCATTATTCGCTGCATGGCTAGTGCACCAAGGTAAATTATAGAGGTAAGATTAACGAAAACAAAAACCAGTAGCCAAAAGCCAGCCATTACTGTTTTAACACGTTTATCGTAGCGGACTTCAAGAAACTGTGGCATGGTAAAAATCCTCTTCTCCAAAAATATTGGCAGAAAGAAAACGGCCACCAGTATTAGCGTTAAAGCAGCCATCCATTCATACGATGCAATTCCCAATCCAATTGCATAGCCTGAACCTGACATCCCAATGAATTGTTCAGCGGAGATATTTGATGCAATTAGCGATGCACCAATAGCCCACCAGGGCAATGCCCTACCAGCTAAAAAGTAATCGCCTGAGTTGGTTTCCGAATCGCGCTTACGAAACGAAACCCACAAGCCTAAACTAACTATAAGTAAAGCATAGGCTACAAACACAATGTAATCGACTGTTGCAAACGACATATCAGTAAGGTTTTGGTTTAAGGTTAAAAGCAAAAGTAAAACTAAGAGCAAAATATCTAGCCCCAATGAGCTACATCAATAGTATCACACACCTAAATTTTACCTACTCCATAAAGGTGATGGATACACTCCTTTTTCCGTTAACTCTTTAAGTCGGTTAACTACCATGGGCCTATCACCGGGATATGTAACGCCAAACCACTCCGCTTTGGTTTCTAAAACCTTACAGCGGGCAATACCCTCTTTAATGGCTCGGTTTACAACCGTGGAAATGTAAAATTCTGCCTTAACATTTCCAATTTGGTTGTTGAAAAAGTCGGTCATAAGCTTCTCGGTGTAGCCGAAAAAGTCAGTGGTGAAACCCCAGAAGTTCATCGATACGGGAACGCCTTCATCAACCTTTACTAAATTTCCATTTTCATCTTTGTACTTTACCTCGCCTTCAACACGCTCAATGTGAGTGCGTTCAACAACATCTAATAGGTATCCATTTTCATCGGTTGAGCATACTCCGCGTGAAACAGCGCCTTGTTCCGAAAGGGTGTTTCCAAGCTTGTAACCAACCATAAAGTAGCTTCCCTTTTCCAGATTGGGTTTGGATAGTTCCTGAGCAAGAACCCTAAAGGTGTCGAAACCATAGAAATCATCAGCATTAATCACAGCAAAAGGTTCATTAATTAAATGACGGGTTACCCATACTGCATGTGCAGTTCCCCATGGCTTTTCGCGGCCATCAGGTACTTTAAAACCCTGCGGAAGCATATCGAGTTCCTGAAAGGCAATTTCAACTCTTACATCGGAGCCGAAACGGTTACCAAATACTTCCCAAAAATCCTTTTCAATGCTCTTGCGAATAACAAAAACAACTTTCCCAAAACCAGCACGAATAGCATCGTACACGGAGTAATCAATTATTGTTTCGCCATTGGGTCCTAATGCATCAACCTGCTTCAAACCACCATAACGGCTACCCATGCCAGCAGCCAAAATAACAAGTGTAGGTTTCATATCTTAAGATACTTAGTTAAAATTACTTTAAAATCAATTTTTTGCCGTATTATTAACAACTGATTGATTCATGATCACACAAGGCAATTTTTTGCTTTCAGTAAATTTTTATGTCGTTATTTTGCCATTTCGGCAAAGTTATTGAATGGATATAAAAACAAAAACTTTATTGGCCATGAAAAGGTTTATCTTTTTAGTTGCACTCCTTAATGTTTTGATAATAAGCACAAATGCACAGAACAAAACTAAAAATCAGCTGGAAGCCGATTTTGAAAAATTTAAGAGGGAGCGTGAACAGGATTTTCAGAATTTCAAGCAAAAGCGCGAAGCTGAACTAAAAAAAATGGAACAGGAGTACCTGGACTACTACAATGAAATGACTGAGCTAAAGAAGCATTATGTTGAGAAAAAGGAACCCGAAAAGGCTCAAACCGTTCAGGATATCATTGATTACGAAAACACGATTGCCAAAACATTGGGATACAAAATTCCCGAAAGGGTAAAGGAAAAAGTGGAAGCCAATACCAAGTCCGAAGTTTCAAAAAAGGAAGAAGTTAAAACAGAAGCTGAGAATGTAAATGTTGAAGATAAAAAGCCTGAAGTGTCGTCATCAACATTTAAACCTGAGGCTGGCACTCGCGATGGAATACCAGTACTTACACCTTTACCCAAAAGACTAGCCAAAATTACATCGCCTTTCGGTGTAAGAATTCACCCAACCCTAGGCCGGCCTATTAAACATAACGGTGTGGATTTTGGCTCAGGGCGTGGGGCTGAGGTTTATGCAGCATCGAGCGGCAAAGTTGTTCTTGCCCAGTACAACAGCACCTACGGAAACTATATCATTATTGAACATAATGATGGAACAAGTTCGGTTTATGCCCATTTGGATAAAATAAAGGTTTCCAAGGGGAGCCCTATAAGAAAAGGCGATGTTATAGGTTATACTGGCAGTACTGGTCGAAGCACTGGACCACACCTTCATTATGAGGTTCGTATAAAGGGTATCCCAGTTGACCCCAAGGGATATTTGGTTGAAACCAAATAGGGTTCAACTTTAGGAAAAAGGATTCACAATGCCCTAAACAATTTTAAATTAGGGTAAACACTAACTATTTTTCCTATTTTTGCAAAAAATTTGCAAATGCTAAAACGCGAGGACATTGAGGTTATGGCTCCAGCGGGCAATTTTGAATCGCTCATGGCAGCCATACAGGGAGGAGCAAATTCGGTTTACTTTGGTGTTGGAAACCTCAACATGCGCGCTAAATCGTCAATAAATTTTACTGTGGACGATTTACCGGAAGTGGTTCGCATTTGCAAAAAGAACAAGGTAAAAACATACCTTACCGTTAACACGGTAATTTACGATAGCGACATTCCTTACATGCACCAAATTATCGACACCGCTGCCGAAGCAGGTGTCAGCGCACTCATTATCTCCGACCAGGCTGCCATGCTTTACGCCCGCAAAAGGGGAATGGAGGTGCATATTTCAACACAGCTGAATATTAGTAATACTGAGGCACTAAAGTTCTACTCACAGTGGGCCGATGTAGTTGTTTTAGCGCGAGAGCTAAATCTTGATCAGGTAAAAACTATTTACCAAAACATTCACTCGCAGAATATTACTGGGCCAAATGGCAATCCCATAAAAATAGAACTTTTTGCTCATGGGGCGCTTTGCATGGCTATATCGGGAAAGTGTTACCTAAGTTTACATGAGGCTAACTCGTCGGCAAACAGGGGTGCTTGCCTTCAAATTTGTCGCCGTTCATACACCGTAACCGATAATGAAACTGGTGCTCAGCTGGAGATTGATAATGAGTATATAATGTCGCCCAAGGATTTGTGCACCATTAACTTCCTGGATAAAATCCTTGATGCGGGCGTTAGAGTTCTAAAAATTGAAGGCCGTGCCCGAGGCCCTGAATATGTAAAAACGGTAACACAATGCTATAACGAGGCAGTTACATCGGTTTGCAATGGAACCTATACGCCCGAAAAGGTTGAAAATTGGATGCAGCGCCTTTCTACGGTATTTAACCGCGGTTTCTGGGATGGCTACTATCTTGGCCGCAGGCTAGGCGAGTGGAGCAAAGCTTATGGCAACATTGCCACTGAACGCAAACAGTATGTAGGAAAAATAACCAACTACTTCTCCAGGCTGGGTGTAGCCGAAATAACCGTTGAGGCCTCGGAGCTTTACCTCAACGACAAAATTCTAATTATTGGCCCAACAACCGGCGTTATTGAATATGAGGTAAAGGAACTTCAGGTCGATGAAAAACCCGCAGAGTTTTCACCCAAAGGGGTAAAATGTTCCATTCCGGTTCCAGAAAAAGTGCGCAGAGCCGATAAGCTTTACCGAATAGTAAAAATGAATTCCGATTAGTAAAATATTTGTAAATTAGATGTTTAATTAAAACTCCTATTGATATGAGCTTCAGCCAACTTTGCAACAAGATTTTTTGGGACTGCACCCTGCACTATCACACCATGGATAATGTTGATGCCCAACCTAACATTCCTTACCAGCCAGGAACCATTGAATTCTCGCTTTTTACAAAGAACTGGATTGATGCCGTTCAATGGCACCTCGAGGATATCATCCGCGATCCCAAAATTGATCCGGTAGAAGCGTTAAAAATTAAACGCCGTATCGATAAATCCAATCAGGACCGAACCGATTTGGTTGAAATGATTGATAGCTACTTTCTGGAAAAGTATAAGGACATCAAACCTCAATCCAACGCTACTATAAACACTGAAAGTCCGGCATGGGCCATTGACCGCCTCTCCATTCTTGCCCTAAAAATTTACCATATGGAGCAAGAGGTTAAACGAACCGATGTTTCAAAAGAGCATATTGACAGCTGCCAAAATAAACTAAACATCCTGCTTGAGCAACGGATCGATTTATCAACAGCAATCGATCAGCTACTCGACGATATTGAGCACGGGCGCAAGTACATGAAGGTTTACAAGCAGATGAAAATGTACAACGACCCATCGCTTAATCCTGTACTATATGGAGCAAAACAGCAAAAAGGTTAACGGATATCCTAAAAAACTACTTGTGGTTAGGCTTAGCGCCATTGGCGATGTGGCCATGACCGTGCCTGCAATTTGGTCGTTGGTTAAAAACCACCCCGATGTGCAGGTTACCTTTGTATCGCAAGGATTTGCCCGCGATATAGTTAACCAAATTCCTGGAGTTTTATTTGTGGAGGCAAATACCAAAGGCCGACACAAGGGGTTGTTGGGAATATGGCGATTGTTCACCGATCTCCGTAAAATAGATAGGTACGATGCTTTAGCCGACCTTCACAATGTTATTCGTAGCCAAATTCTCCGAAACTTATTTTTACTCTCGGGGCTAAAAAAAATATCCGTTATCAATAAAGGGCGAAGTGAAAAGCGCAAACTGGTTAGGCTAAAGAATAAGCGGCTCGTTCCACTTAAAACCACCCTTGAACGCTATATGGATGTGCTCCTTAGGCTAGGGTACACAATCAATGATGAGTTTGATTACCTATTCCGCGAGGCTCGATTACCCGAAAACATTACAATCCACCTTGGATACAAGGATAAGCGGTGGATTGGTATTGCGCCTTTTGCCAAACATAAGGGAAAAATTTACCCGCTCGATAAAATGGAGCGAGTTGTTGAAATCCTTTCCGCATCAAAAACCAATCAAATCATTCTAATTGGCGGAGGTGGAAAAGAGCAAGAAATACTTGAGGGCTGGGAGAAAAAATATCCTAATACCATTTCCATTGCCCGAAAGTACAGCATTCTAAATGAACTCAAGATAATTTCGAACCTCGACGTAATGGTTTGCATGGATTCAGCAAACATGCATTTTGCATCGTTAGTAAACACCCCAGTTGTAAGCATTTGGGGTGCTACACATCCCTATGCAGGCTTTTACGGATGGAAGCAAAACCCCACAAGTGCCGTTCAGGTTGACCTTTACTGCAGGCCATGCTCCATTTATGGGAATAAACCCTGTTTCCGAAAGGATTATGCTTGCTTAAACCGTATTGAGCCGGAGGTGGTGGTGAATAAAATCAACACGGTAATTGACCGTTTCAACAGAATTTAAAATTAAATAATTATGACTTACGTAACCAAAGAAAAGCTATTCAGCAGGGAATGGTTTAAAGCATATGCTTTAATACTGGTTGGATCGTTCATACTTGCAGCAGGTTTTGTACTATTCATCGACCCACACCGAATTGCCCCTGGTGGTGTATATGGTATTGGTATTATTGTCCATTACCTCACAAAAGGGATGTTCTCTTGGGCACCCGATGGTTTTCCTATTGGTACTGTTGGTTTGCTGCTAAATATTCCACTTACCATTATTGGTATTAGGGTTTTAGGCCCAATGTTTGGAATTAAAACGGTAGTTGGTTTTGTACTTTCTTCAGTTTTTATTGATACTTTACACCTTTGGCTTGGTTACGACCCCCTTGTTGACGATATGCTGCTTTCCTCAATTTTTGGCGGTGTACTCATTGGCTTTGGGTTGGGCTTAATCTTTAAATCTAAAGCAACCTCGGGCGGTTCCGATATCATTGCAATGGTTATTGCCAAGTATACTCGTCTCCCCTTGGGCCAGCTGATGATTTACGTTGATTCAACCATCGTACTTTTAGCTTTGGTAGCTTTTCAGGACTGGAAAATTCCTTTATACTCCTGGGTGGTAATATACGTTACCGGTAAGGTGATTGATATGACCATTCAAGGGGTTAGCTACGATAAAGCCCTTTTCATTATTACCGATAGGCACGAAGAAGTTAAAAACAAGATTATTAACGATATTGAACGCGGCGGAACCATTATTAACGTGCAAGGTATGTACACCGGACACGATAAGAAAATGATTTTCACAAACGTATCGCGTCGCGAGGTTCATATGCTAAAGGATTACATCCAGCAAATTGACCCGAATGCTTTTATCACTGTAATTGATGCCAATGAAATTCTTGGAAACGGTTTTAAACCGTTAAACGACAGTATGTAGCGTTTTACATATGGAAAAGGGATTGGTGTTAAAGAGTACCGGAAGCCATTACAGGGTTCGATTGGATGATGGCCGCGTGGTTGAGTGTGTACCACGGGGTAAACTTAGGCTTAACGAGATAAAAACAACCAATCCTATTACTGTTGGCGATTGGGTAAGCCTTGAGCTTAACTCCAACGGAGTAGGTTTAATAACCGCCATCCAAGAGCGAAAAAATTATATTATTCGTAAAGCCACAAACCTATCTCGCGAGGCTCACATCATTGCTGCTAATATTGATCAGGCTTTACTGGTGGTTACAATTACTCAGCCCGAAACCCAATTGGCATTTATTGATCGTTACCTGGTTACCGCTGAAGCTTATCGCATTCCTACTGTTATTGTCTTTAATAAAATCGACTTAGTTGATTCAACCATTCAACCCGTGCTCGATAGCTACATCTCAATATACGAACCCATTGGATATAAGTGCCTAAAAGTTTCTGCCAAAACAGGTCAAAATCTCGATTTACTTAAACAAATACTTCAAGGAAGGGTTAGCTTGCTTTCCGGAAATTCAGGGGTAGGTAAATCTACATTAATTAACCTTATTGAGCCCGGTTTGAATCTTAAAACCGCTGAAATTTCAAATGCTCACCTTAAGGGTAGGCATACTACAACCTTTAGCGAAATTTTTGAGCTAAGCTTTGGTGGATTTATTATTGATACACCGGGAATTAAGAGTTTTGGTTTGGTTGACATTGAAAAGGATGAGCTATACCATTTCTTCCCTGAGATATTTAAGCTATCCGACAAATGCAAATATTACAATTGCACTCATATCCATGAGCCCGGTTGTGCTGTTATTGAGGCTGTTGACAAGGGCGAAATTGCACCATCGCGCTACCTGAGTTACTTGAGCATATACGATGACGAAAATGAGAAATATCGACCAAAATTAAAGTAATAGATCATTGGTAAAGTTTTTAATAATTTAAATCCAATTGCTTATGAAATCGCACGAAATTGACTATAAAATTATTGGTGAATCCATTCAATTGGTTGAGATTGAGCTTGACCCACATGAAACTGTAATTGCGGAAGCAGGTGCAATGGTTTACATGGAAAGTGGAATTGATTTTGAAACAAAGCTTGGCGACGGCTCAAATCCCAGTTCAGGGTTTTTAGGGAAACTGCTTTCGGCTGGAGCTCGTGCTATAACCGGTGAATCGATTTTTATGACTCACTTCACAAACCATGGTATTGGCAAAAGGAAAGTAGCTTTTTCCGCACCCTACCCCGGCACTGTTGTGCCAATCGATTTGTCAAAGGTGGGGGGTAATCTTATAGTCCAAAAGGACGGGTTCCTGTGTGCGGCGCTTGGTACAAGTATTTCGCTCCATTTCAACCGAAAACTGGGAGCGGGCTTGGTTGGTGGTGAGGGCTTTATTCTTCAGCGCCTCAGCGGCGATGGTTTAGCCTTTGTACATGCCGGCGGCACGGTGATTGAAAAGCACCTCAACAATGAGACCTTACGAATCGATACCGGTTGCATTGTTGCCTTTGAGCCAACAATTGATTTCGACGTTCAAACAAGCGGAAATCTAAAAAGCATGCTCTTTGGCGGCGAAGGTTTGTTCCTTGCCACCCTTTCCGGTTCCGGTCAGGTTTGGTTACAGTCCATGCCTATCAAGAAACTGGTTCAGGCTCTTGCTCCTTACGGCAGAAATAGAGGAAAAGAAAATAGTTCAATACTTGGCAATCTTTTAGAAGATTAAAAAATGGCTTCAACCATTAGTATCGATAAATTTATTGAACTATCAGATATTTACCCCGTTGTTGATGTGCGCTCACCTTCGGAATATGCTCGTGGACATATTCCAGGTGCATTTAATATTCCCCTTTTTTCCGACGAGGAACGCGCTGCTGTAGGAACTAAATATGTGAGGGAAGGACGACAACAAGCCGTTAGACTGGGACTTGAGCTGGTTGCTACTAAGCTAAACTGGTTTGTTGATTCATTAAGTTCAATGGTTAACCAAAAAAACATTCTGGTTTACTGCTGGCGTGGTGGAATGCGAAGTGCCAGCATGAGTTGGCTTTTTGGCTTAGCTGGTTTTAAGCCCTTTACGTTGGAAGGTGGTTATAAGTCATACAGGCGATACGCTCAGGCTGCTTTCGATAAGAAATATAAATTTATTGTCCTTGGCGGTATGACCGGCTGCGGTAAAACCGAACTTCTTAAAAAGCTTAAGGAAAACGACGAGCAGGTTGTGGATTTGGAAGGGCTTGCCAACCACAAGGGTTCTGCGTTCGGCTGGATAAACCAACCGCAGCAACCCACCACTGAGCACTTTGAAAATCTACTTTTTAATGAACTACGAAAGTTAAACCCTGCACTGCCTATCTGGATTGAGGATGAGAGTAAAAGTATTGGTTCAATTTTTATACCACTATCAATTTATAACCAAATTATTAATAGTCCAACCATTATTGTTGAAGCTGACCTAAATAGTAGAATCGACAGGCTGATTAGCGACTACACGGCATGCGATAAACAGGACTTAATTAACTCGATTCTGCGAATACAAAAGCGCTTGGGGTTAGAAAAGGCAAAACGTTGTATTGAGTATATCGAGTCGGGAAATCTGCGCGATGCTATTGCCATTACGCTGGAATATTACGACAAGACCTATCGTTACGGAATTGAGCAAAAGAAAATACCACCAAAGTTTTTAACCTTTGATGGTACAAGCAACGATATGATTGTAAAACTAACGTCGGTTGGTAAAAGTATTAAACACCCAGTGTTCCCGGATTAATGCAAAGTACTGGGATTTTGGCTTTATTGGCAATAACGTATTGCTCCTGGGCTCCAAAAACAAAATCGGTTAGGTCGATATTAGGGGTTGTCATCACAATAATCAATTCGGCCTCAATATCGGTTGCCAGGTTAACAATTTCCTCCTGAAAACTTTTGCCCTTTGCGGCATTATGAATTTCCCAGTCCAGACCACTGGATTCTATATGCATTTTGGCAAAAGATAGGTTATTGTTAATTTTTTTCTGAACGCCTGAATCGAAAGCATTGGGTACAATCACATGGATCTTTGAGCCAAACAGCTTAGCAAAACGAATTCCCCATTGAATTTTCTCTTTATCCTCATCCCTGAACTCAACGGGCATAACAATATGTGAAAATCCCTTTGTCATATCGGGCTCATCCTGAACAACTAAGAATGGCACCTCGGAGCCGGCAATAACCTTTAGAGCCCAACTTCCTGTTAACTTTTGTACCCCTTTTATTCCATGGGTACCCATAATTACCATTTCGGCATTTATTTCACTGGCAAACTCGCTGATAGTATCAAAAATATTGCCCTCTAAAATGTGAGTTTTAACCTCAACGCCATACTCGTTTACTATTCTTTGCTGATCGTCCTTCAGCTTTTGACTTGCATCATCCTCGCTAAACTTACTTTTACTGAATAAGCCGCCGGTTTGAATAACATGAACTAGGTTGATTTCAATGGGTTCCTTAGCAAGCTTCATCAGCTTTATGGCATGCTTTAGTGCATTTTCTGCAACAGGGGTAAAGTCCCAAGGAATTAGATATTTGTTAATATTTTCTGCCATAGGTTTTACATTTTAGTTCTAAAATTGGGTAGTTAAATTTACTAAATTTTAATTTAAAATCAATCCTTTAACCCAATTTTCAATTTTTTCGGCCAATTAACTTTGTTAATATTTGATTAAGCACATCTTTTCTGGATTCGCTTACTTTAAGCTGATTGATGGCCTGCGTGGCATTATTAAAGTATGTATCGATAATGCTTACCATTTCCTGCTGAACTTCCGCTTTACTGTAGTAATCCATTACCTTGCTAATCTTTAACTCGTCAGGCAATGATTTGTTGTTGTATAGCTCAATAAAGTCGTTTCTATGTGTCCCATTTAGCTTTTCGGCTGCAATAATGGTTAACATGGTTTTTTTTGATGCCACAATGTCGCCACCAATGCGTTTACCAAAAGTACTTGAATCGCCATAACAGTCAAGCATATCGTCCTGAAGCTGAAAAGCCAATCCCATCGACCTGCCAAACTCACCAATAAGCTCTACATCATTCCTGCCTGCACCACCAATTACTGCACCAATCTGCAGAGCCCCTTTAAGTAATATTGATGTTTTTAGCTCTATCATTTTAAGATACTCATCGCGAGAAACCATGATGTCCGACTCAAAATCCATATCCATTTGCTGGCCCTCGCATAAACCCATGGCAAAAGAGTTGAAAATATTAATCACCTCGGGCAAAATCGACTTATCAACCTGAACAAGCAACTTGTAGGCTAGCACTGTCATGGCATCCCCTGAAAGAATTGCAATATTGGGATTCCACTTTTTATGAATGGTTACTAACCCTCTACGCATATCAGCGTTATCCATAATATCGTCGTGGACCAAAGTAAAATTATGGAAAATCTCAACAGCTAGAGCTGCTGGTAACGCTCGGTCAATATCCTCAGAGTAAAGATTACACGCTGCAAGTACAAGAGCCGGGCGAATTCGCTTACCACCCATACCCATTATGTATGCTATTGGCTCGTAGAGGTTTCTTGGCTCTCCTGTTAAATCAAGCTGCTTAATTGCTGAGTCAACTTTCTGGTTTATTGATTCAAGTGTATACATTCTGGTTGATTTTTACTCTTCGTCGTCGAAACCGCTACTCATTTCCATTACAAGTTCTTCCTCCTCGGGTTTTAATGGCTTGGGTTTATCAAATTGACGTAAAAAAGAGGGAAGTACAAATAGGTTTGTAATAACGGCATACAGCAGGGTTATGGCAACTAAAAGCCCAAGTGCTTTTGTACCACCAAACCGTGAAGCAATAAACACACTAAATCCGAAAAGTAATACTATTGACGTATAAATCATGCTAATACCCGTTTCACGAATTGCATGAAATATTGACTCTTTGATATTGAACTTGGTTAAATACAATTCCTGACGATACTTTGTAAGAAAGTGGATTGAGTTGTCAACAGCAATACCCAAAGCAATACTAAATACAATTACGGTGCTTGGTTTTAGGTTTATACCAAGAAAACCCATGGTGGCAGCAGTTAGTATTAGCGGAATAAGATTTATTCCAATGGCAAAAAGTACCATTCTAAACTTACGGAATAACCAAGCTATGGCAAGGGCAATAAGTATTACAGCAAGAATTAGGCTCGATGATAAACTTTGTACTAAATATTTAATTCCATAGGTAGTAATTACGCTTGCCCCAGCAATATGAACATTTGTATGCTCATCTTCAAAAACCTGCTTAATGTCATTGTTAATGCTGTCGAACAAAATGCTCATTTTTTCAGAACCAATGTCGGCCACATTGTACATTATCCTTACATACTGGCCGGTTGAGTCGGTCATTCGGGCATAAACATCACTAACACCAATGCTTCGAGGAATATATGACATTATAAATGCTCGTTCAAAGGGGCCGGGTAGCCGGTATTGGCTCTCATTACCGTTATAGTAAGCTTGCCGGGCAAATTTTGCCATCTCGGCTATTGAAAAAGGTTTGGAAAGCTCTGGGTAATCGATTAGTTTTTCCTGTAATCTTTCAACTTTTTGGTATACGGAATAGTTTTGGTAACCATTAGGTTTTCCTGTGTTGTAAACTATTTCAAGAGGCATAACCCCCGTAAAATGGTTTTCAAAAAATTTCAAGTCGCGCTGTACCGGGTGATTATGGGGAACATCATCAACCATGTAACCGTTTGCCTTCAAGAGCGAAGCACCAAATATTCCAATAATCAAAACAAAAACCGTAATGGCAAAAACCCATTTGCGCTTGTAATAGGTGGTTAATACTATACGTGAAACCGCTTGTTTAAAAGTATTTCGATTAAGATGACTTAAGTGTCGAGCTTTGGGTGTAGGGCTTATGCTAAAGAAGAAAGGTATAACAACTAATGAAATAAGAAAAATACCTAGAACGTTTAAAAAGGCAATCAAACCAAACTCCCGTAAAATTTGTGTTTTAGTGAAAACAAATGTTACAAAACCCAATGCAGTGGTTAAATTGGTTAAAAACGTTGCACTACCAATTCGGTATATAACCCGGTAAAGAGCTTTGATTTTATGGCGGTGATGGGCTATTTCATGATGGTACTTGTTAATTAGGTAGATACAATTGGGAACCCCTATCACTATTAACAATGGAGGCACAACTGCAGTTAGCAATGTTAAATCGTAACCGAAAAGGGTAAGCGAACCTAACGACCATACTACGGCAGTACCCACTACCACCAAAGAAATAAATAGCACGCGGAATGAGCGGAAAAGCACTAAAAGAATAATTGCAGTAACCAGAGCAGCAAGGCCAACAAATAGGAACATTTCGTATTTAATCATTTCGGCAACCACTGCTCTTATGTAGGGTAAGCCAGAGTAGTGGAGTGCGTTTCCGGTTCTAGCCTCGTATTCTTGTGATGCTTCCTTTACCTGGTTTATGATTTTAATGCGGTCTACCCTGGTCATCTTTTCTCTGTTCAGGGTTATAAGCATTAGGTAGGTGTTGGTTTCAGCATTATAAAGCAATCCCTTATAGAATGGTAGGTTTTTAACCTGCTTACTAAGGGAATCCGGACTAATCGTATTAAGGTTATCCAGCAACTTTTTAGCAACGAACTTCCTGGTAATAGTATCTTTTTCAAGTGTAATAATATCGATAACGGAGAAAACGTTTTCTACACCATCTACTTGCTTGATTTTATTGGACAAATTCTCCCAAAGCAAAACTCTATCGCTACTAAAAAAGGCTGAATCCGTTACCCCAATAACCATAATATTCTCACCCTTTCCAAAAAGTTTTGCCAATCTCTCGTTTTGGATATATATGCTATCGGTTTTTGGAACAAGGGGGATGGGTTTGTATGACAGCCTTACTTTACTTGCCTTCCAACCCATGAACAAAGTAAATACCAGTAAAATAGACACTAGGATGAACCGTCTCTTCAGAATAAATCGGGCAAGTTTATGAAACATTATTTTACTTTTAAGATTCAATCAGCAATATTAGAAATAATATGAATATGTTGTTGCAGCTATAGCTAATCAATACATAAAATATTGATTTTTGATTTATTCAGGTAAAAGTTACCTTTGCAAAAATTTGTTCCGATTTTTAATAATTTCTAGTTATTTAAACCAAAATATACCAATGAATTACGGACTTCTTGATCTTTTGAACTTAATTGGTTCGTTGGGACTATTCCTTTACGGAATGAAAATGATGAGCGAATCGCTCCAAAAGGTAGCAGGCGATAAGATGCGTGCCATCTTGAGTTCCATGACATCCAACAGGTTTATGGGAATCATAACTGGCTTTCTTGTTACAACTGTAATTCAGTCGTCATCGGCTACAACTGTTATGGTTGTTAGCTTTGTTAACGCCGGTTTGCTATCGTTGGTTCAGTCTATTGGCGTTATTATGGGTGCAAATATTGGTACAACAGTAACGGCATGGCTAATATCGCTATTGGGTTTCAAGTTTAGCATTATACTTGTTGCAATCCCTCTAATTGGAGTGGGTTTTCCTCTCCTTTTTTCCCGTAAGCAAAACCTCAAGTTTTGGGGAGAGTTTCTTATTGGCTTCTCATTGCTTTTTATTGGTTTGGAATTTCTTAAAAATTCGGTACCGCGAGTAGATCAAAACCCGGAGATGTTTGCATTTCTTTCCAATTACACCGATATGGGCATTTTGTCTGTAATACTCTTTCTGGGCATTGGTTCGCTTTTAACCATAGTAATTCAATCGTCGAGTGCAACCATGGCATTAACGCTGGTTATGTGCAACCAGGGGTGGATTTCATTTGAAATTGCAGCAGCCATGGTGCTTGGTGAGAATATTGGAACAACTATCACAGCAAATATTGCCGCAATTATCGGTAACGTTTCAGCCAAACGTGCAGCAAGAGCTCACTTCTTTTTTAATGTAATTGGAGTAATTTGGATGTTGATAATTTTCTTTCCATTTACTCGAACCATTGCTAATGTTTTATTTGATATTACAGGTAAATCGCCTTATACCGATACAGTTGAGATACCCTTTGCCCTTAGCATTTTCCACTCATCGTTTAATCTGATAAACACCTTCGTACTCGTTTGGTTTACACCTTTGCTCGTTAAACTGGTAACCTGGATAACCCCTTCGAAAAAGGAAGAGGACGAAGAGTTTAGGTTGGTTCACATCAATGCCGGGTTAATGACTACAGCCGAGCTCTCATTGGTGCAAGCGCATAAAGAGGTTATTACTTTTGCCAAGCGCACTCACCGAATGTTTGGTTTTGTTCGTCAACTTTTTAATGAAACCAACGACAAGGAGTTCGACAGTATCTATCAGCGTATCGAAAAATACGAAGGAATAAGCGATAGGGTTGAAGTAGAAATTGCCACTTACCTTAACAAGGTTTCAACCTACGAACTTAGCGATGAAAGTTCACGTAAACTCCAGGCTTTATTCAGAATAATTAGCGAAATTGAATCGGTTGCCGATAGCAACTTTTCTTTAGCCCGAACCCTAAAACGCAAGCGTGAACAAAAGGTTTGGTTTAACCAGGAAATGCGCGATAACCTAAACAAATTGTTTGATATGCTCGATGAGGCCTATAACATCATGAAGGAGAATCTTGAAATTAGCCAGCGAAGCGTTTCCATTAACTTAGGCCCAGTTTATGAGGTTGAAAGCAAGATCAACGAGTTCCGAATTTTTCTTAAAGAGGATCATATCAGAAGCATTGAGGCCAATAAGTACAAGTATCAGGCTGGCGTTATTTATAGCGATTTATTTAACGAAGCCGAAAAAATGGGCGATTACATCATAAATGTTTCTGAGGCAATTGCTGAAATTGAAAAACCGGTAAAGCATAAATCCTACCCTACCGGCAAATAGTTTAATTAGCTGATATAAAAAAGCGGGCTGTAGCCCGCTTTTTTACTTACTGCTCAATGCATTTGCACCCGATACAATTTCAAGAATCTCCTTAGTAATTGCAGCCTGGCGTGCTTTATTGTATTCAAGGAGTAACTGATTGTGTAATGCAACAGCATTTTCTGTGGCCTGATGCATGGCTGTCATACGGGCGCCGTGTTCGGCTGCAACACTTTCAAGAATTGCCGAATGGATCTTGTTCAAAAGATAGTAAGGTAAAATACGCTCAACCAAAACTTGTGGGTTAGGTTCAATTATTGGTTTAATTTTATTTGCCTTTTTAGCTGTCCTTGATATATTTATTGGAAGTAACTGCTCTGCTACTTGCTGCTGCGATGCAGCACTTTTAAACATATTGTAAATTAGAAAGATTTTATCGGCTGAACCAAGCTTAAACTCGTTAACCAGGGTATTAAAAATATCTTTTGTATTTTCAATATTAGGTTTATCAAGCATTTTATGGTTTAGCTCAATCACATTAAAACCCCTTCTGCTTAGTGCTTCGTGTCCCTTTTTACCTAAAGTATAGAATGTTACCCTGGCACTTGGGTGTCTAGCCGATATAGACTTATATTGCTCAATTGAGTATTTAATGATATTTGAATTGAATGCTCCACACATGCTATTGTTGGAGGTGATAACAATCAAAACGATATTCTTTACTTGTTTTCTTTCGTTTACATAATCGCCACTTAATGAACCAATAAATTCAATTGATGATTGTAATATATTGTTTACTTGGTCGTTAAAAGGCCTAAAACGTAACACATTAATTTGTGCCTTTTTGAATTTAGCTGCCGAAACCATTTTCATTGCACTGGTAATCTTCTTTGTGGAAGCTACCGATGCTATTCTGGTTCGTATTTCTTTCAAATTGGCCATCCGAGAAATTTATTTAAATTCCGTGTAATTTTTTGCAACCTCTTCGGCTAGGTTTGATAGCATATCGGCAATTTGGTCATTAAATTCGCCCTTAGCTATTTGCTCCAGCTCCGCTTTTAGTAAAAGCTGGCAACGCTCAAGGAAATCCTTCTCAAAATCGCGAACTTTTGCAACGGGGATATTTTTAAGCAGACCTTTTGTTCCGCAGAAAATGATTGCAACTTGCAGTTCAACAGGCAAAGGTTGGTATTGACCCTGTTTTAGTATCTCAACGTTTTTTGCCCCTTTGTCCAGAACAGCAAGTGTAGCAGCATCTAAATCGGCGCCAAACTTGGCAAAAGCCTCAAGCTCTCGATACTGAGCCTGATCCAATTTAAGAGTACCGGCAACCTTGCGCATGGGTTTTATTTGTGCTTTCCCACCAACACGTGAAACCGAGATACCTACATTGATGGCAGGCCTAATACCGTTGTTGAACAGGTTCGACTCAAGGAATATTTGTCCATCGGTAATAGAGATTACGTTTGTAGGTATATATGCCGACACATCACCTGCCTGGGTTTCAATGATTGGTAATGCGGTTAGCGAACCTCCACCTTTAACCAAAGGTTTAAGTGCAGATGGCAAATCGTTCATTTGCGAAGCAATATCGTCAGACTCAATAATTTTTGCTGCACGCTCCAGCAAGCGGGAATGCAGGTAAAAAACGTCACCGGGGTAAGCCTCTCGCCCTGGAGGGCGGCGTAACAAAAGCGACACCTCGCGATACGAAACAGCTTGCTTTGACAAATCGTCATAAACAACCAGAGCATGCCGACCAGTATCCCTAAAATATTCACCAATAGTAGCGCCAGCAAATGGTGCATAAAACTGCATGGCTGCAGGATCGGAAGCCGTGGCAACAACAATGGTGGTGTAATCCATTGCTCCGCTATCCTCAAGCGTTTTAGCAATGCTTGCTACCGTTGATCCTTTTTGTCCAACAGCAACATAAATGCAGTATACAGGATCGCCCTTTAAGTAGTTATTCCTTTGGTTTATTATGGTATCTATGGCAATAGCGGTTTTTCCGGTTTGGCGGTCGCCAATAATAAGCTCTCGCTGTCCCCTTCCAATGGGAATCATTGAGTCAATAGCCTTAATACCGGTTTGTAACGGTTCGGTTACGGGTTGCCTGTATATTACTCCGGGGGCTTTGCGTTCCAGTGGCAAAATAATAGTCTTTCCCGCTATTGGTCCTTTACCATCAATTGGTTCGCCAAGAGTATTTACCACTCGACCCAAAAGTCCCTCACCAACTGGAATTGAGGCAATCTCGCCAAGCCGTTTAACCCTGTCACCCTCCTTAACCTGTTCGGTGGGTCCCAAAAGAACTATACCAACATTATCCTCTTCAAGGTTAAGGGCAACGCCCTTAACTCCTGATTCAAACTCAACCAGTTCGTTTGACTTTACATTGTTTAGCCCAAAAACACGAGCTATACCATCGCTTACCTGTAAAACAAAGCCAGTCTCCTCAAATCTTGCTTTGGTCTCAATACCCGCAAGTTCATCCTTAATGAGTTGAGTTATTTCGGAAGGTTTTATTCCTGCCATAGCTTACCTGTTATCAAATTTTTTCTCTAGCAAGTTTTTCTTTACAGAGCTAAGTTGCCCCTTTACGCTCGAATCGAAAACCTTACCATTTACAATTAATGTATATCCTGCAATTAACTCAGGTTTAACCTTAACGTCAATTTCACAAGCCGAATTTAAGGTATTTGCCACTTTTGCCTTAATCTTTTCCAATGCTGGGGGTGTTAACTCATCGGCCATAAGCAATTCCACGTCAAGAATATTTTTGCTATTAAGGTAAATACGACGAAAAATCAAAAGAACATTGAATAAAATATCAGTTCTATTCTTTTTAATAATCAAGGCAATAAATTGTTTCAATGTTTTAGGTAAAGTATTTCCGGAAACGCGTTCAATCAGACTAATTTTTTCGTCAGGGGTAAGAGTAATGTCTTCAAGCACTTCGTGCAGTTTCGATTCTTTAGAGAGGATTTCAAGCAAATGACGTATAATGGGATAAATGCTTTCAAGTTCATTGTTTTCCTGACAGAACTCAAAAAGCCCTTTTGCGTAACGCGATGCTATTGATCCGGAACTCATTTTTAGTTTTTAGGTATTTCGTCGAGTAAACGTTCAATATACTCCTGTTGTTTTTCTTTATCCTTAAGCTGGGCGCGCAAAACTTTTTCGGTTAGGCTTATGGTTAACTCAGCAACAGTGGCATAAAGCTCCTTTTTGGCGGCCTCTTTTTCCAAAAGAATTTGCTCACGGGCTTTGTCGAGCATCTTTTGGGTTTCAATGCGAGCCTGCTCTTTGGCTTCCGCCAGTAGTTTTTCCCTCAAAGCTTTAGTTTCGGCAATTTCGCGTTCGCGTTCTTGCCTAGCCTTTTCGGCCATAAGCTTGCTTTCCTCCTGCAATTTTTCTATCTCGGCACGAGCTTGCTCGGCAAGGCGCATTGAACGAGCTATGCTTTCCTCCCTGCTTTTTAAGGCCTGCAGTATGGGTTTCCATGCAAACTTTTTAAGAATGAAAAGCAGCACCCCAAACGATAGCAAAGCCCAAAAGAGTAGGCCGTAGTCGGGTGTAACAAGACCCATAGGTTAAAGTTTTATACAAATAACGCCACAATAAGTATAATAAGGGCAAAAAATGCAACCCCTTCAATAAGCGCAGCCGAAACAATCATATTGGTTCGAATATCGCCTGAGGCTTCAGGCTGACGGGCTATAGACTTTAGAGCCGAAGAGCCTATGCGACCAATGCCCAGTCCTGCGGCTAAAACAATTATTGCTGCACCCAATGCAATGCCAAATTTTGCAATTGATGCGCCATCGATTGACTGAAGTAAAATTAGTAATGTATTCATAGTTTTATATTTAAGTTGTTAGTGATGTTCTTCTGTAGCCATTCCAATATATAGGGCTGTAAGCAAAGTAAAAACATATGCCTGGATAAGGGCAACCAGTAATTCCAGCAACGACATGAATATAAGGAAAACCAGAGAAATGGGTGCAACGGCAAATCCTAACCAAGCTATCATTGAAGAAAAAATGAAAATCAAGCTAAGCAGAACCGTAGCTACCATGTGCCCAGCAAGAATATTGGCAAACAAACGGACCATTAAAACAAATGGCTTGATGAATACTCCAATAAACTCTACCAGGGGCATGATTGGTATGGGCAACTTCAAAAATGTTGGTATACCCGGTGGGTTAACTATATGTTTCCAGTAATCTTTGTTGGCATGCCGGTTAATTGTAAAAAAAGTAAAAAGCGCAAGAGCCATGGTTACGGATATGTTACCAGTAACATTAGCCCCCCCTGGAAACAATGGAATAAGACCCAAAAGATTTGAGAACCATATAAAAAAGAAAAGAGTTAACAAAAAGGGCATGAAATGGTTATAGCGTTTCTCTCCTATAGAAGGGATTGCTATTTCGTCCCGAATAAATATTATAAATGGCTCAAAAACATTTTGTAAACCTTTGGGTGGTGAATCGGGATCTTTCTTATACCTTCGGGCTATGCCAATGAAAATTAAAGCCAACAAAATTGATGTGAATAGTATTGAAAAGGCATTTTTGGTAATGGAAAAATTATAGGGTAATGGATTGGTTTCGTCAACTTCTCCCCTATTGTTTAACTCCACAATTTTACCTTTAAGTTTTCCTTCTGTCTCAATCCTGAAACCTTTATAAACGCCATGATCATGATGGAACTTGTTGGAAAGAAATACATGCAAGCCTGTTTTTTTGCTGTAAAGTATTACTGGAAGCGGAATGCTAATATGATGGTGATTTACGGTAAGTATATGCCACTCATACGAATCGCTTACGTGGTCAAATATGAATTCGGCAGTATTAAACCCCTTAGAGTCTTTTTTGTGTACTTCGTCAGCTTGCGCGCAATTTATGCTTGCGGCAATGAGTAACAATAAAATTAAAACCGATAGGTTAATTCTTTTCTTCACTTGTATTCCTATCCTTTACAATAAAGTATGTGAAATGCAAAAGTAAAACCAGATACGATATCAAATATACGATAACCAACAGAATTTTGTGACTAAAACCGGCTAAAAAAATTACTAAGACAGCTACGAGGTTTACTAAAACATTGATTGACTTAATGATAAAATACTTGCTCACATACTTTATTCGGGGCAATACAGACTTTGATGAAATTAAGGAGAAGGCAATAAAACTTAAAGAAGATGGAATTAAAGGAGTTATCCTTACTAATGTATCGCTGGTATAAAACCATAGAACCAAAAGTAAGGATAACACTATGATTAAAAGAGTAATAGAAAATCTTACTTTAACACCCATTTGAGTTTACTCTTGCCCTAAAGTAACTTCTTTGCTTTCCATTCCTAGCATATTGCAGTAACCTGTAAACTTGCAACCGGGTTCAATAGCAAGTTTACCTACAGTAATATCGCCATTTATCCGAGCCGATGATTTGAGCGATAATAGCTCATCGACAGTGATTTTACCCTCAACAACACCTGAAATATCTGAGTTTTTGCAAACCAACTCACCTTTTATTTTACCGGTTTCACCAACAACAACTTTGCCTTTAACATTGAGGTTACCAACCAGAATGCCATCAATACGCAAATCGCCACTACTTTTAATATCGCCATTGATTTCAGTGCCAAATCCAACCAGGTTGATGTTGTTAGCATTAAATTCGGGTTCATTTATTTTTGCCATAGGTAAAAAGTTTAATGTTTAGAATTACAAATATAAAAATTCCGTTTAAAGTTTTTCCTTATCGCTTTCGTCAAAAATTTCACTTTCCCAATATTCTGAAGTTTCTTCAGCATCATCAGCAGTTTCGCTCATCCAGCTCCAGGTTTGTGGAGGAGGTCCTTGCCTTCGGTAAACAAAAGCGAGTATTGCACCTGTTATTCCTCCAAATAAATGGTATTCCCACGAAATTTGAGGGAATATTGGTAGTACGCCCCAAACCAAGCCTCCATAAAGAAAAACAACCAAAAGCGATATTGCCATCAGGTTTATGTTCTTGCGAAAAACTCCACTAAAAAAGATAAACGATGCAATAGCATATATAATACCGCTGGAACCAATATGGTAACTAGTGCGAGCAGCAATCCAAACCATCATTCCGCTTAACAACCAGCTTAGTGAAAGTATTTTATACCATAAATCTCTGTAAAAATAAACTAAACCTGCAATTAAAATAAATATTGTTATTGTGTTATTTATTAGATGATTAAAGTCAGAGTGAATTAAAGGAGCGGTGAATATTCCAATTAAGCCTGAAAAACTTCGGGGTTGAAGGCCTAGCCGATATAACGATGTGCCTTCAATTATCTCTACCAATTTGACTAGCCATATCAAAAGGATAAACAGAAAAGCAATTTGGAGGCTTATCTTGAATCGAGTTCGTTCAATTTTTAGGATAGCATCACTCATTTCTACAGTTATCAATAAATTCTCTTTTGACAAGCTTAGGATCCGACAGGGTATTGTAAAACATATCGATGTACTCTAAAATTTCATTCTTATTCCGAACTGTTAAAAGCGAATCGGCAGTTATGAGATTCATTATTTCAGGTTTCTTCCTTATAAAAAAGTCAATGGTAAAATTCAATTCAAGCATTTGGCGACAATTGCCTCGATAGTAGCGTTCTCTAACATTGGTAATTGGAATAATTTCGGGAGGTTTTGTATAGGGGGGGGTCACAAATCCGCAAAAATCAAAATCGTACGGAACTGGTATAACTGAGGTTAAAGAATCGTGGTAAAATAATTTTATGTTATGTAGTTTAGGAACTGACCAATCGGTATTGCCAATAAGGTACTGGAACATCGTCATTACGTCAAGAACCGGTCTATAGGTGGCATTTTGAATAATCCCTTGTGTCTCTATCTCTTTAGTGTTTGTTCGCTTTGCCAGCCATTTTACAGGTTCAATCAAAATTCCATAGGTGATGAAATTCTTGTACTTGCCAAACCTATCAAGATATATTAGCCTAACTAATCGTACCTTAAAGCTATAGTCCGAAAGTATGTTATAGATACGGTATGCGTAGTACTCCTTTATTATATGTTGCTGGGCACGTTGGGTGTTCATACAGGGATTAACAAGCTTTATCCTTTGCGATGTGTTAAATATTGGATCGTTAATCTTTTGCGGTTTAATAGCAAGGGGAGGTATTTTGCAGTTTGATTTATCGCGTCGAAAGATTCCTCGCGTCATGGCTTTGGCTGGAAGCGATACAGAGGTATCAGCATAGAGATAGTAAATAATAATGTTGTGATAACGAGCGTTGTGGGGGTTAACGTCGTTGAATAGTTCTTTTAAATCGCCAATTATTTCAATTTCCAGAATTGATTGTTCTTCAAATAGATTCCCTTGTGCATATGAACTTAAAGTTACGATGCACAAAATAAATATTTGTATTATTTTCCTAATCCAACTCATTTAATTAAGGTGCATTGACCATTTATTGAACAACTCCAAAACTTTCGGGTTTCATCAATGAGTAACCCTTGGGGTGAAATACCCCTGCGGGCAAAAGGAACATTGATTGGAAATAACATTCCACTATAAAGCGGAGCAATACTATCAACTTCAGTATGACCTATAACCATTTGGTTTGCCCCATATGTTTTTAACACATAGCTAATTTCACTTAGAGTTGCTTTAGGTATTGTGGGAGTTTGTAGCAAGTAACCCCTGTACCAAAGTAAACCATATTCAGAAAAAATGAGGTTGAGCTCATTAAGAAAAACATCGGGGTCAATTAAAAAAGAATTGTCGGGGTTATACAATTTATCAAGTAGCTGGTTCATTCGTACCAATGGGATATTTTTTTGCGCAAGCTGGTACGATATTCCAGCATGAACAAAGAGGATGCTATCAATTACTATTCCAGCCTTAAAGTTTCGGACCATAGCACCGGGCCAAACGTTATTGGAAAAAAGATCAGAATAGGATATTTTATTTCCACGTGTTAATATTTGATATTTTTCATGGACATAGCGATTGTCGCTGTTCAATATAATTGCCTCGTGGTTTCCCATCAATGTGTAAACCCGCCCACCCGATAGTTCAGCTTGCTCTGTTAGTCGATAAACAAACCAAAGAACGTTAGTAACGCGTTCGCCCCTATCAACCAAATCGCCAATAAAAACTAAATGCCCATCGCCAAAAATCCAGTTTAGATTTTTATCAACTATTGAGTTATTAACCAGCAACTTTGCTAAACTGTCATATTCACCATGAACATCGCCAACTGCAAATATTTTAGCTTTTGAATTTATTACCGTCTCTTTTTCGGAATACTTACTTGGTTTATTGAAGTTAACAGTGTAATTAATTGAATCAGTAGCATAAAAACCCTTAAAGGAAATAACACCATTAGTGATCCTAAAGGTTTTTGATTCGACATAAACCTTTGAATTTATACTGTCATTAACCAGGTAAAAGACCCTGGCTCGGCGTTTACTAATTCTCTCAACATGTGGCCCATCGAAACAGGATGGGTAAATTCCTTTGGAGTATGCCACCATGTAATCACGAAGAAGGTTAGCCGCCTCGGTTTTGCCAAATGATAGGGCGTACTCAAGAGAGTTGTAGTTCTGAAAGTTTTGGAAAAAGGGATTTGCCCTAAAATGCATCAATACTTTAAGGGTGTTTACAGAGCCAACCCTTGCTGCATAAAGTAATGGAGTATTGCGTTGAATGTTATAGACATCAACTATTGCTCCGTGGGTAAGCAGGTATTCAGCAATAGTATCCTTATCGTATATTGCACACTGAATTAACGGTGACAGTGTGTTTAACACAATATTTACATTGGCGCCTCTATCAACTAAATACTTTACAAGATTTAAATTTGAGTTAGAAATTGCGAGGGTTAAAAGTGTGTGCGAATTATTAAAATAGGTTTTATTAATACCATTTACTTTAATTAAACTATCTATCTTAGTAATGTTGTTTTCATTAATAAAACTTACAACCAAGGAATCATTACTTGTGTTGTCCTGAGCAAAACCATGAACAAATAAAAAGGGGGTAAATGCAAGAAGATGTAATGCTAATTTAAATTTCATCTTATTTAAAATTTTATTCCCCAAAGCAATACATCGTCTATTTGCTCATTTCGTTTCATCCATGACAAAAAGGTCTTCTCAAAATGAGTGCATTTGGAAACACCATCCATACCTGAGGTCAATACGAGTTGTTCCTTAAATCTTGATCGCATGAACTTTTTATGGTTATCGCCACCAAGCTGATCAAAATACCCATCGGATGTGAGGTATAACCAATCGCCAGGAGTAAGTTTAATGGATTTAACAGTAAAATTTTTGCTGCTTGCACCAGCCAATTTGGCTCCAAGTGTTACAAAATCGGGTTTAAGCTCTTGAACATCGCCATTTCGTTGCAGGAATAAAGGAATTAATGCGCTGGTATACTCAAGTAGATAGGTTTCCTTATCAAACACACATACAGCAATATCCATGCTATCTTTAAGAATCATTTCATTTTTGGACTTACTAAGTCGTTTAATTAGCTGATCGTCAATGAATGAAAGTATATCGTCAGTTTTGTAAAGCATGTGTTGGTTTACTGCCTGATTTATTAAATCGATACCAATTATACTCATAAAAGCACCCGGAACGCCATGCCCTGTGCAATCGGCTAAGGCAAAGAATACTTTATTTCCCTTGGGAAGCATCCAGTAAAAATCGCCGCTAACAATATCTTTTGGACGGCTAAAAATAAAAGTATCGGAAAACTGTTTTTTCACAAAACTTATTGGAGGCTGAATAGATTCTTGAATTCGCTCGGCGTATCTGATACTATCGGTAATTTTCTGAATGTAACTTTCAATAATATTATAGGCTTCTTCCAGGTTTTTATTCTTTTGTTCAATGAAATCCTTATTTTTTTCAATTTCTTGCTTTTGCTGCTCAATCTCCTGATTTTTCTCTTCGAGCAACACATTTTTTAGCTCAATTTCCTCAAGTTGCCTTGCAAGCTTTTCGGCAGTTCTTCGCTTATCCCTCAAGGCAAAGTAAATAACCAGCAACATGGCCCCGCTAAGCAAAAGCCCAATCAATAGGACATAGGTTTGAATTTTAGTTCTAGTAATTTCCCGTTGCTTTAACTCTTGCTGCTGAAGTAATAGCTTAATTTCATTCTCTTTCTTTTCTGTCTCGTATAGTGTTTGGATGGTAGATATGTGCCTGCTATTCTTTTCGTTTAAAACGCTATCCTTGTAGCTTGATGATAGTTTAAAGTACTCGAGCGCTTTGCTATATTCATTTTGCTTTTGGTAGTAATCCGATAAAACCTCATACGCTTGCTGAAAATGAATTAAACTTTTTATTTCCTTGGCAATACTGAGGCATGCAAAAACATTTTCGTAGGCACTCCTTTCATTGTTTAACCGTAACTGGGCCCGCGCTAAGTTAATGTAGCTATCGGCTATAAACTTTTTATCGTTGAGCTTTTTATCTATTACAAGCGCCTTAGTAAAATAATCTTGAGCCTTTAATGGATTTCCTAAGTAAAGTTCGATTTTGCCTAATGCATTAAAGTTGATAGCTATACCTTTTTGACTGTTGATTTGGTAATTGATATCAAGCGATTTTGAGTAGTAATCCTTTGCCTTAATAAAATCACCTTTAAATTCGTAAACCTCGCCAATATTATTAAAGTTCATAGCTTGGCCAAGCAGGTTTTTTGTTTGCTGGGAGAGGTAGAGGGCTCTCTGAAAGTATTCTAAGGCTTCATCGTAGCGTCCGTTTAGCGAAAAAATGTTGCCAAGGCTATTGCAGGCCACTGAAATATTGAATGTGTCCTTTATCTCTTCGGCCAACTTTAAGGCCTTTAGATGATACTCAGAGGCGTAAGCGTGGTTATCGAGCCGGCGATAAACCACTCCAAGGTTATTGAGCGATTTTGCCTGTTGATGTTTATCGTCGATTGATTTTGCAAGATCTAACGCATCGTTATGAAACTTTAATGCATTAGCGTAGTTTGAAATGTTTCGGTATAGCACACCAAGCGAGGTATATACCTCCATTCGGAGGTAATTGCTTTTGATTGATTCCGCCAAACGCTTAGCCTCAAGTAGGTAATTTTCTGCTAGAACAGGGTTGTTCTCATTTACTTCATAAACCCTGGCTATTTTTTGCAGAATAAGTACACGTAAGCTGTCGTTCGATTCTTGGTATAATTGAAGCAGCATGGAATCTGCATTCTGCGGCTGTGCAACCAAATGCAAACACAGAATGGCACAAACAGGCAATAATATCTTTTTAAACATCATGGCAAAAAAATTCCTTCATTTGGAAAGATAGCATAATTTCGCAACAAATAAAATTACACCCAACTAATAACAAATATATGGCAATATTGGTAAAAATATATCGCCGAATTTTTAGAATCATTATTTTGCTCCTGCTACTGATGCTTATTCTGGTGCTCACAGGTGCAGGAATTTTGTTTTTCAAGCAAGAATACATTATAAACACCCTTAGGGAAAATCTTAACAAGTATCCCGACCTATCCTTAACCTATAGTTCCGTTTCGGTTAATACCCTTAAAACATTTCCAAGGTTTTCATACTCATTTACCGATTTTGTATTAGTAATTAACCTAAACTCTAAATCCGACACTGTTTTAAAAACAGATGATTTTCAGATTAGCATCTCCCCTTTTAAATTACTAAGAGGTAAAATTGATATTAAGAACATAAGCGTAAGCAATGCAAGAATAAAATGGCAAACCAATTACCCTGAAGAATTTTTCGGTAGCAATGATAGTAGTTCTGAAAGCTCTGTTGCCGTTCTGATTTCGGGGATTAGTCTCAAAAATTTTTATTTTGAATTGTTAGATAGCGTAAGTAAAACAGTGCTAAACTGCTCAGGGAAAAACTTAAACATCAAGTTCAAAACGGAGCATACAAAGTTGCTATTATCCATTCAAAGCGAGCTGAGTAAAACTACCGTAGGTGAATATTTTAAAATTACCAATCAGCATCAGCTAAATTTTGATATAGAAAAAAGTGATATTAAATTGTATATCTATAATTTAGAATCATCAATTAAATCGTTACGTATAAACGGTTCGGGAATTTATGATTTAAACAGTGAGTTAGCCGCATTCAGGATTAAATCAAACCGGTTTCAAGCACAAGATCTTTCGTACTTGCCGTATCTTGAAAGTTTTGACCAAATAAAGGGATTAATTACAGCAGATGCATACCTTAGGCTATCATCGGGTTTTGAAAAAGTTGATACCTTTCAGGTTAACTATAATAGCAATAAATTGAAATGGATAGCTAAAAACGAAGAGACAACCATAACCAATTTAGAGGGTTATACTTTACTAACTAACAATTTTTCAAAGCACTTCAGCTATATTCCTAAAGCATCTATTGAAAGTACTAACTCCAAAATTAGCTTTAACGCCAAAATAAAAGGGTTCAATAACTTGGTAATTTTAGCTAAGGGTTATGTTAGCCACAATTTAAGAATACAAAACCCTGAAATTGATATTGAAACAACAGGTCTATTTAAAGCATTAATATCGTATGCCCCAAAAACGGAAAGTATTACTCCTCTACTTCTTAAATCCGATCTAGTTTTCGAAAACAAGAAAAACATTTCATTTAATCAGCCTTTGGTTAAAGGAACTATAGCGATTAATAACGATTTAAACATTGCTGGCCACTTTAAATCCGATTCAACCGATGTAAACTTTAATATTAATCAAGCCAATTTCCTGGAATCCTATACCCAAAAAAGGTATTCACCAAACATATATCTTTACGGTAACCATATAGATTACAACGATATAGTTCATCTAATTACTGATAGAACTAGCAACACATCTACCCAAGGGGTTGACCTACCAAAAATGTCATTTATGCTCAATTTTAAAAGAGCTACATACAATCGTTTAAAACTTAATAGCCTAAAAGCCAACGGAATAATTAATGGCGACACAATTTCAGCAGATTACTTTACTGCCGATTGCTTTGATGGCAACGTTTCTGGTAGATTTAAATCACATAGCAATTCAGTTCACACATACCTTTGGGTTAGCAATGTTTCAATTGAAAATGTTTTCAAAAACTTTGATAACTGGGGTCAAAGCTACATTACAGCCGATAATCTTTCGGGACGGTTTAAGGGCATTATGAATATACAATTCAAAAGAAATGAGAAAGGCGATGTTGAAATGGGTTCCCTTAAACTATTCTCTGATGTTCAAGTGGTTCAAGGAAAACTGAAAGGGATGGACAGAATTAAGGAATTGTCCAAATGGCTAAACCTGGACCAGGTAAAGGTTATTGCTTTTGATACCTTGAAAAATAAGATAACTATTGAAAATCGTAAGATTATTATTCCTAATATGGATATAAAATCCAATGTCTTGCTAATGAATGTTTCGGGGGTTCACGATTTTGACAACAGATACGAGTATATTGCTAGGATTAACATAAGTAATTTGTTAAAACGAAAGTTTGTGAAATCCGATCAGATTGATTTTCATTCCTCTACCGATGGATCTATAAATTTATACTTGAAACTATTTGGCCAAAACGATAGCTATAAGGTTGAATGGATAAACAAGAAAGGTTTTGAATCCGGAATACACAATACCGTTCAAACCGATAGCGTTTCTATACAAAATAGTCCTCAAATAAAACCTAAGGAAAAAACTGATGGTAATGTAGGTGTGGGTTACATGCTGGAGTGGGATGAGCAAATTGACACCCTAAAAAACTAGTAAAATGAAAATTCTTAGTCCACGAAATAAGTTTCTGTTAACACTAATAATCGCAGCGGTTACCGTTTCGTTTATTACAATCTACTTTACAAATCGTTTTGTATCGGAACTTAAGCAGGAGGAGCGGCAAAAAATTGACCTATGGGCAAATGCCGTTAAATACATCTCAAACGAAATGGGTTCGTGTGAGGATTTTTCACTGATTTTTGAGATAGTTCAAAACAACCGGACTGTACCCGTAATACTCACCGACGAAAATGGGAAAGTGATTGGTTTCCGCAATATTGAATTACCTGACATCCAGGATACTGTTTATGTTTCGAATCTTCTGAACAAAATGAGGGCTGAACACGATCCAATAACAATTGAACTGCCCGATGGATCAAAAAACTATGTGTACTACTTTGATAGTATTACCTTAAAAAAACTTAATTACTATCCTTATATTCAACTTATTATAATTGCATTCTTTATAGGAATAGCGTTTTACTCCTATGGTCAGGCCCGCAAATCGGAACAGAATTTAATTTGGCTCGGGATGGCAAAGGAAACAGCACACCAACTTGGAACTCCTACTTCATCCCTAATGGCTTGCTCATCGCTACTTTCCGAGAAATACCCCAACGACGAAGTGGTGACTGAACTTGAAAAAGATGTAAAAAGAATTGAAACCATAACTGACCGATTCTCAAAGATTGGCTCCTCACCAAGTCTCGATAGCATTGATGTAACTAATTTAATTATCGAATCCCTTAACTACCAGAGCAAAAGATGCCCAAGGACAATTGCTTTCAACTTCAGCCCCGGCAATCCTATATATGCTAAAGCAAACCATATACTTCTAGGTTGGGTTTTGGAAAATATTCTTAAAAATGCTGTGGATGCTATGCAAGGGAAAGGAGTTATTAGCGTAGAAACAACTGTTGAAAAAAATAATGTTATTATTGACATTCAGGACCAAGGTAAGGGGATTGAAAAGAGGAAGCAAAAAGAAATATTCCGGGCTGGCTACACCACAAAGGAACGTGGTTGGGGACTTGGACTAAGTTTAGCAAAACGTATCGTTGAACAGTACCACTCAGGAAAAATTTTTGTTTTTCGTTCGGAACTTGGGGTTGGTTCAACCTTTAGGATTATACTCAAAAAAGCCTAGGGTACAGGATCATACCCATGACCACCCCAGGGGTGGCATCGTGAAATTCTCCTAACCGATAGCCATAACCCTTTAAAAAAACCATGTTTTTTTAGCGCTTCAACACTGTAAGCGGAACAGGTAGGGGTAAACCTGCAGCTGTTAGGTAGGTATGGCGATAAAAATATTTGGTAAATCTTTATTAATAGAATAGGAATGTAGGCCAAAAGCCTAACCGCATATTTCCATAATATTTTAAGGGTTTTAACCAAATTCATTTTACTTAAGATCAGTAATCAGTTTAACAACTGCCGTTTCCATTTGTTTAAAAGGAACTACCTCGGCCGAAACATAAATAAAAGCCAGGTAAATCCTTTTTCCGCTTTCCCTGAAATGGTCAAGTAAGTTTTGATTAATGCGAAAAGCCTCTCTAAGCCTTCGTTTTGCAAGATTTCTTTTATAGGCTTTTTTTAAATACCTCTTAGGAATTATAAATATTACTTTGTAGTGGGGGTTTTCCTCAATGCCATCTGGTATCCTTTCATCTACTTGGTATATTAACTTGATTGGATAATGGAAACGTGATAACTCCGATTTTAACAGCGAGTTAACCTCGTTTTCCAAATGGATTATATTCTTTTTCCTAAGTTTTTGAGGCATACAAAAAAGGGGGTTAGCATTCCCCCCTCTATTATTTTACTTTTTCTTTGATTGCTCTTTCAAAAAGTGATCTAAGGCTTGGGTCATGCTTTTAAACGCATCGGTTGGGGCTTTAACATCGAGCCTTAAACCCGCATCTTTCACAGCTTTTGCAGTTGTATCGCCAAAGGCGCCAATTGCTATATCGTTCTGCTGAAAATCGGGGAAATTATCGAAAAGCGATTTAATTCCATTAGGGCTATAGAATACAATCATATCGTAAGGGAATGGCTTAAGGTCCGACAGATCGCTGCTTACAGTTTTATAGAATATCCCTTTGGTATAATTTACCTTGGCCTTTGTTAATGCCTTGGGTATTTCCGGTTTATGTGGATCGGAAAGTGGTAATAAAAATTTTTCGTCCTTATGCTTAAGGATTATATCCAGTAGATCTTTGAAAGTATTATCGCCAAAAAAGATTTTCCGCTTCCTGTAAACTATGTATTTCTGCAGGTAATGAGCAATTGATTCGGTTATACAGAAATACTTCATGGTTTCAGGAACTGTTATGCGAAGCTCTTCACATATCCTGAAAAAATGATCAATGCCAGTTTTACTGGTAAAAATTACAGCAGAATGATCTAGGATATTGATTTTCTGCTGACGAAACTCCCTGGAAGTTACCCCCTCAACTTGAATAAAAGGGCGGAAATCAAGATGAACCCCATATTTCTCCGACAATTCATTATACGGTGATTTCTCGTTCTGGGGTTCGGGTTGCGAAATAACAATCTTTTTGATTTTCAAGGCCCTATGTTTTAAAAAAATCAACAAAAACTTAACTAACTCTCAGTAAATAAGTTACCCCTAATATTATAGGCAATTCAAGGGCACAAAGGTACAAAATGTAATACAATAATGAAACCCTATGCTTTATAAAGATTTTTACAAAGTAAAAATATCGATATAGTAAGGCGATAATAATCAACGCGATAGATATATAGATAAATACTATTCGTAAGGGCGACATGGTATAGCTTGCTGCAAGCGATGTAGGTAAAAGAAAGAGCATCAATATTCTCAAATTCAAAGTATTGTGAAAATAGAGATAGTTAACCTGGCTTGCATTATTAGTAGCCAGCAATAAAATTTTATGTAGTATCCAAATCCAAATTCTGTAAATTATAAGAGCAAGAGCAGGATAAGCTAAAATGAGTAAGGATACCTGCATTGATTCTAAAAATTGCTCGATTAAAATTTTAACCACAAATGTTATTGATATTATAGATAGGAAATCCAGTAAACGAGAAAGCTTAACAAAGGGCACGCTAAAATCGTTAAGGACTTTTTCAGCAATAAAATCGTAGAATAGTGATTGAATAAAAACTCTAAGATATTTTACATAACCTATTATTATTGAAGATATTATCAGCATTGAAACAACCATGCTAATAAAATAAGCATTCTGAATTAAATGATTTTGGTTAAGGGGTTTAGGTTCAATGGTGATGTTTGATTTAAATGAACTTGACTTAAAAACATTTGAACAAGAATCGGAAGTTAAAGGAAAATTATCGTGGATAGTATAAAGCTTTACGGAATCGCACTTCTGGGTTAAATCCAAAAAGTTGTTGTATAAATTATTAGTATTCTGGCTCGATGGAAAGGCTGACATAAATACAGAATATTTTTGCAAAACTACCTATATTTTTTTAAAGAACGACACGATATTGCTGGCAGTTTTTGCCCCAACCTCTTCCGAAAGCTCTTCAAGGGATGCCTTTTTTATATTTTCTAATGACTTAAAGCGTGTGTAAAGCTTTATAACGCTTTTCTTTCCTACACCAGGAACTGATTCCAGTATCGATGCTTCGTTCTTTTTTTCTCTTTTCTTTCTGTGAAATGTTATTCCAAACCTATGCGCTTCATCGCGAATATTCTGAATAAGCTTAAGGGACATTGAACGTTTATCGAGGTACAAGGGAGTCGAGTCGCCGGGTCGGTAAATTTCTTCAAGTCGCTTTGCTATACCAATTATGGGAATATGCTCGATATGCAAATCTTTAAGGGTTTCATAGGCAGAACTTAGCTGTCCCTTACCACCATCAATGACAA
This sequence comes from Tenuifilum sp. 4138str, assembly GCF_041102575.1. Lineage (NCBI taxonomy): Bacteria > Pseudomonadati > Bacteroidota > Bacteroidia > Bacteroidales > Tenuifilaceae > Tenuifilum > Tenuifilum osseticum. The sequence continues at coordinate 69,424 of NZ_JBGCUE010000013.1, forward strand.
TTAAATTTGGCAAATTTTTATTCTCTTCAATTAATCTTTTATACCTACGGTAAACAACCTCGCGCATTGAAGCAAAATCATCAGGGCCTGTAACTGTTTTTACATTAAAATGCCTATACTCACTTTTAGCGGGTTTTCCATTCTTAAACACAACACAAGCCGAAACCGGATTAGTACCTTGCAGGTTCGAATTATCGAAACATTCAATAACTATTGGAAGTTCCGGCAGTTGTAAATCCTTCTTTAGCTGCTCTAAGTATTTTAGGGCACGGGTTTGAGGGTTTGCCCGTTCTTCATTCTTTATTAGTTCTTTAATGTATGCTTCAGCATTACGCAAGCTAAGTTTCAAAAGCTTAAGCTTTTCTCCCTGTCTTGGAATGTGATACTTTATATTGGACAGCTGGTATGCAGGGTTAATATTTACAAGAAAAGTAGTAGATTTTAGGTTAAGCCTCTCCTTAATCTCTAGAATTGCCTGTGAAAAGATATCGTCAATAGGCTCATCAACAATATTTTTGATTTGTAAATTATACGATTGAACTACCACGCCACTGTTTACCTTTAAGTAGTTAACAACAGCAAAACCTTCGCTCTCGTGAATTGTAAAAATATCAGCAGTGTTTATTCCCTTTGATATAACAGAACTTTTGGCCTGGAAATTTTGTAACAGTCTAAGCCGTTCCTTAAGCAATGCAGCCTGCTCAAATTTTAACTCCTGAGCGGCCTTGGTCATTTCGGCTGTAATTAGGCGGAGCACCTCGTTAAGGTCACCTTCAAGAATTTTTTTTATAGCATTAACGTTGCTTAAATAATCATTTTCCTTTTGATTTCCGATACAAGGCGCTAAACAATTTCCAATCTGATACTCTAAGCAAGCTTTAAATTTACCAGAGGCAATATTACTTTGAGTTAAGTTTAGCTCACAGGTACGAATGGGAAAAAGCTGCCTAATTAAATCAAGCAATGCTTTAAGTAAACGACCCGATGTATAAGGTCCATAATATATTGATCCATCGTTCTCGTATCGACGCGTGGTTGTTACACGTGGAAAAGGCTCGTTTTTAATTACTATCCATGGGTAGGTTTTATCGTCGCGCAAAAGAATGTTATACTTGGGCTGATGTTTTTTAATAAGTATATTCTCGAGTATGAGCGCATCGGATTCCGAGTTTACTACAATATACTTTAAATCGGCCACCCTTGAAACCAACGCCCTTACCTTTGCTGAGTCGTACTGGGAGCGGTTAAAATATGACGATACTCGCTTTCGAAGGTTTTTGGCCTTGCCAATATAAATTATTTTGCCTGTTGAGTCGAAAAATTGGTAAACCCCAGGCAGATCGGGTAAAGATGATAAAAAGGATATGCTCGAAAGGTTTTCCATTTACATCATTCCGCAAAAATGGAGGTTAGGCTAAACCTATCAACATCAAATAGTCCAGCTGGGGTTAACTTTAAATGCGGTATTACCGATAGCGACATAAATGCCATGGTCATAAATGGCGCATGGAGCTTACATCCATCGGCCTTTAGTTTTTTGTTAATCAGTGAGTACTCCTTAGCAGCATCGCTTACATCAACATTGGTCATTAAACCAAAAAATGGCAAGGCCAAACCCATTGTCTCATTTCCATCAAAGTAGCATATTCCACCCCTACTTTCAATTATATAGTCAATGGCTCGCAATATGCTGTCGTCGTTTGCGCCTATGGCGACAATATGATGGCTATCGTGGGCAATACTTGATGCAATGGCTCCTTTCCGCATTCCAAAACCATGGATAAGCCCAACCCCTATATTGTTTGGGTTGTATCGACTAAGCACAACAATTTTTAGAATATCTTTATCAAAATCGTAGCCTGAAACGGGTACAGATGTTTTTAAGGTTTCGGTGATCAACTCGCCTTCAATCACCTTAATAACCTTTACCGGTTTGCCAGAAGGAAAATCTAGCTTGATTTTATGATGATCAAAGTGATTTGGAAAGCTAAACAACGGGGGTTCAGCGGCATAATCTTCCTCAATATTGGTTACATTAACACCTTTAATATAGGTAGATAATACATTAAAGTCCTTTAGGTTGTCAACAACTATAAAATCGGCCGGTTGGCCCACCTGCAACAATCCAACATTTAACCTATAGTGGTTAACGGGGTTAACCGAAGCAACCTGCAGCACATCAAAAATATCATAACCTAGCGCAATTGCTTTACGCACATGCTTATTTATATGCCCGCCCATTAACTCATCGGGGTGACAATCGTCAGTGCAGAACATAGCCATGCTTGGGTTTTGTCCAATTATTGGATGTAGGGCATCAAAATTTTTAGCGGCGCTACCCTCACGAATCAGAACCTTCATCCCAAGTTCAATTTTTTTCTTAGCCTCATCAAGGGTAAAGCATTCGTGGTCGGTAGTAATACCGGCTGAAACATATTTGGTAAGATTTTCACCGCTCAATCCCGGAGCATGACCGTCAATGGGTTTATTCCTTGCTTTGGCTTCGCTTAGTATTGAATGAACTTCTGTATTACCATTAATAACTCCGGGAAAATTCATCATTTCGGCAAGGTGGGTAACCTCAGGTAAGTCTAACAGTTTTGCAACTTCTTTAGAAGTAAAGGGTTCAAAACACTCATCCACGGGCGATGCAGGCACACACGATGGCGCTCCATAAAAGAATTTCAACTTGGATTGCCTTGCATTCTCTATCATAAAGCGCACTCCTTCAATCCCTGCTACATTTGCCACTTCATGAGGATCGGCAACCACGGCCACAGTTCCATTTTTAATTGCAGCCTGGGCAAACCTAGTAGGCACAAGCAATGAACTTTCAATATGCACATGCGAATCGACAAATCCAGGAATTATATAAACATTTTCAGCGTCCAAGGATTCATCAATTTGGGTAATTACACCATCCTGAAAGTATATTTTAGCGTTTACAATTCTACGACCGATAGGGTCAACCAATTTCCCCGAAATTGAATTCGAACTCTTCATAAACATCCAATTAATTTTTAACTTAAACTTTTTGTTAAATTGTTCCACGTGGAACACTTTAATGAATTATCATAATGCACTAATAGTTATCTACTTATGGTTTTTGAAATATTTATGTTAAAATAAAATATTGTTCCACGTGGAACATCACCTTCCAAAGTATACCAATAAAACATTAATATCACTAGGAGAAATTCCGGGTATTCGTTTTGCCTGAGCGATAGTTTTGGGTTTTATGCGTGTTAACTTTATCCTGGCTTCGGTGCTTAATGAATTAAGCCGATTAAAATCAAAATCGTCGGGTATTTTTATATGTTCCAGTCGACTTATTTTTTCTGCAATTAGTTTTTCTTTTTCAATGTAGCCACTATACTTAATTTTTATTTCTGCGCCGTTTATGGCTTCATAATCGTATGAGTCGATATTTATTTTGAGGTGTTCAAGTGTTGGTTTAAGGGATATTTCGGGACGTAAAACGATATCGTAGAGTTTTCTTTTTTGTGTAATTTTTGCAGAATTATTTAAGGTAAGGTATTCGTTTATTTCGCTAGGCGATACAGAATATTCTTTAACGAGTTGATTCAGCTCCTCGATGCTTTTAATCTTATTTTCTAGTCGTTTAACATCATTTTCGTCTACCATATTATACTTTGCTGCAATAGGTGTTAACCTTTCATCGGCATTATCCTGGCGAATAAGTATGCGGTATTCGGCTCGGCTTGTAAACATTCTGTAGGGTTCATCAACACCTTTTGTTACTAAATCATCAATTAACACTCCGATGTAAGCTTCGTCTCGGTTTAGCTGAAAGTTTTCCTGGATGTCATTTGCCCTTAAGTGTGCATTAGCTCCTGCAACTATACCCTGACCTGCTGCTTCCTCGTATCCTGTTGTACCATTAATTTGTCCAGAGAAAAACAAGTTCTGAACTATTTTAGTTTCCAATGTATGTTTTAGCTGTGTTGGATCAAAATAATCGTATTCAATTGCATAGCCGGGTCGAAGAATATGAACATTCTCAAAACCGGGAATTGATTTTAAAGCTTTGTACTGGATATCAACTGGCAGTGATGACGAAAAACCATTTAAGTACATCTCATAGGTAAAAACACCTTCGGGTTCCAAAAATAGTTGATGTGATGTTTTTTCGGCAAAGGTGTGTACTTTGTCCTCAATACTTGGGCAGTAACGAGGTCCTATGCCTTTTATTTTACCAGTAAATAATGGTGATTGATCAAACCCTTCTCGTAAAATACTATGAACAACTTGATTTGTGTTAACTATGTAGCAATGCTTACGTGGTAGTTTTGAATAATAATCGGGGTTGAATGAAAATTTGGATATTTCCTGCGATTCTTGTATAGTCAGTTTACTATAATTAACGGTTCTACCATCAATTCTTACAGGTGTACCTGTTTTCATTCTCCCAGTTGTGAAACCAAGTTGTACAAGACGCTCTGTTAAGCCATGTGAGTTCAATTCACCTATACGTCCACCGGTAAAATTGACGTTTCCAATGTGTATCTTACCGTTTAAGAAGGTTCCATTTGTTAAAACAACAGCTTTACATTTAACTGTTTGATTTGTCTTAGTTATTATTCCTTCAACTCGGTTTTCCTTTACAATTAAATCAATTACTTCATCCTGCCATAAATAGAGATTAGGTAGCGATTCAAGATATTTTCGCCATTCAATTGAAAAGAGCATTCTGTCAGCTTGAGCGCGTGGACTCCACATGGCTGGTCCTTTGCTCTGGTTAAGCATTCTGAAATGTAGGGTTGTAAGGTCAGTCACTTTTGCTGTATACCCACCAAGTGCATCAATTTCTCTAACAATCTGACCTTTTGCAATTCCACCAATAGCAGGATTACAGCTCATTTGGGCTAACTTAGTAAGATCCATTGAAACTAAAAGTGCCCGTGAGCCCATTTTTGCAGCAATAGCAGCTGCTTCACACCCTGCATGCCCTCCTCCAACAACAACAACATCAAAGGCTAATTCCATTTTGAGTAGAAAATTTTTAAAGCCCAGTTCTCCTTTTCTCTAATTTCTTTCTTTTGCTCCTCTGTAGAATCGTCAAATCCTAGCAGATGTAATATTCCGTGAATAATTACCCTGTGTAATTCATTTTCGAAGATAAGATTGTAGTCTTTTGCATTAGACTTTACGGTATCGACTGAAATTACAATATCTCCAGAAATTGAATTTTCTGTACAGTAGTTGAAAGTAATTATATCAGTATAATAGTTATGAGCTAAATACTTTTTATTGATTTCAAGTATTTCAGAATCGTCAGTAAAATAGAAGTTAATATCGCCAACTGATTTCTTAAACTCTTTTTCAATAATATAAGTTATCCACTTTTTTAAATTGTTTTTATTGGATATCCTTTTTGAGATGTATGGTGTTTTATATGAAAAAAAAATAGCCATTAAATGTTAAAAGTCATTTTTACTGTTGTTCCGTTGTTCTCAAATTCAATTTCATCAGACAACTTTTTCATAAGAAACACACCTCGGCCCGAAATGTTTTCAATGTTTTCCGGAATTGTTGGATCTGGAATTGTATTTGGATCGAAACCTTTTCCTTGGTCAGAAATTGTTATGCATACTTTAGTATCGCATATTTTTATATTGACCTTAACAACTTTTTTCTCGTCAAGTTTATTGCCATGAACAATAGCATTATTTACACCCTCGATAGCAGCAATTAATATTTTTCCATACACATCGGGTGTTAAAGTAAGTTTTTCTGTTATTTCATCAATAGTTTTTTCGATTAAACTAATTTGCTCTAGCTTGCTTGGAATTGTAATTGTTCGTTCCATGGCTTTTAGGTTGTAATTTTTTTATACTTTTTTTTTTAGTAAAGGTTACGCAAAATTATGAAAAAAATGATTTTACTAAAATTTCAACCAATCTAACGGATTTTCAGGTTCCTTCTCATTCCATATCTCAAAGTGTAAAACAAGTGTATTATCGGTTTGTTTCATTACACTTCCCAAATTATCGCCAGCATTCACAAGCTGTCCTACTTTTACATTTACTTCACTAAGATTAGAGTAAACACTTAAATACTCACCATGTCTGATAATAATAGCCCTACCCCCATACGGAACATTAAATATTTTTTTTACCTCTCCTTTGTGAATTGCTTTTACATCTGAAGAATTGTTAAGTATTAAATCGATTCCGTTATTCTTTACTTTTACATTTTTAAGGATGGGGTGATTGCTTTCACCAAAGTAGTTTAAAACATTACTGTTTATAGCAGGTGGTGGTAATTTACCTTTGTTTTCTTTGAAAATATTACTTAACTCATTATATCTCTTAGTATTTTCTTTATTCATAGATTTTAGAGTTTTTGCATTCTCTTCAATTATTCTTTTGATTTCATTATCAATTAATGCTAATGATTTTTTCTTATTTGAAATTTCTTTTGTTAATTCTATTTTCTTTTTTTCTAAATCCCTCTTTGTTGCCTCTAACTCATTTTTCTCTTTATTAAGAGTAGTTATCGTTTTTTGGTATTCATTCTCTTTTAGTTTTAACTCTTTTAAAAAGAGCACATAGTTTGACCTCTTTTGTTCTAATTCAACTTTATTTTCGTTAAGTAATGAAATTTGTTGATTGAAATAATTAATAAGATTTTTATACATTTTAAGTCGTGTATAGGCTTGATTGATACTATTCGATGAAAGTAGAAGTATTAATAAATCATTTTTACGCTTTAACTTTTTAAAGTATGATTTATAAATTCTAATTAATTCAGTTCTTCGACTATCAATAAGAGAAGATAAACTGTCAACTTGTGAGGTAGTCTCAGTTAGGTTTTTTGAAATTTCTGTTATTTGATTTTTAATATTTATAAGTAACCTGTTTTGTAACTCAATAGATTTTAATTTTAAAGTTAATTTATTAATTGTAGCTTTTTTTGATTTATTAATTATATCTATTTGTTTATTGTTATCGTCAATTTCTTTTAGTATTTCCTTTTTTTGATTATTCAAAATATCAATTTTATTCTGTGAAAAGATAAAATTCACAGAAAAAAGAAAAACCAATGCTATATTTATTATAATTTTCATTATTTATGACCAGTTGATCCAAAACCTCCTGCACCTCTGTCGGTTTCAGAAATTTTATTTACGTTTTCAAAAGATACTTTTTCATACCTTGTAAAAACCATCTGACAAATCCTTTCACCTGGTTCAATGGTTACAATATCATTGCTTAAATTTACAACAATTACCCCAATTTCGCCACGGTAATCTGAATCGATAGTGCCAGGAGTGTTTAGTATAGATAAACCTTTTTTTAAAGCCATACCACTCCTAGGCCGAATCTGCGCTTCAATACCAATGGGTAATTCAATAAAAAGCCCTGTAGGTATCAATTTTCTTTCTAATGGCTTTAAATTTATTGGCTCATCGATAAATGCCTTTAAATCGACACCGCTGGAATGCTCAGTAGCATATGTAGGGTTATCGAACGTTGATTTGTTAAGAATTTTAACTATCTCCATAAAGTAATATTTATGTTTTCTTTCTTAATGAATTCGTAAATAAATAATCCAATTAAAATATTTGTAGCTATTAGTGAATAATAGGGTTTTAAGAATACTAATAATAAAGTTCCAGATAAAGAAATGAATAATATAAAAATAAAATAAAATTTTATGTTTTTAGTTTCGAACGAAACAAATCCAGATGTTCTACCATCACTATAACTCATAAGAGTCATAGTTACATATGTGATTAAACGGCTAAGAGCTGCTCCATAAATGCCAATTATTGGAATAAGAATGATATTAGAAATTATAGTTATAACTGAACCAATAACAGTGTACTTTAAACCATAAATGGTTTTATCAGATAGCTTATACCAAAAGGAGAGGTTGAAGAATAAACCATAAAAAATATTTGCTAAAAGTAATATTGGTACTATATACAGCGACTCTCGATAATTTTTGCCAATAAAAAACTTTAGTATTGGTAAATTGAAGGTTATTAGGAGGGATATAACAATTGAAAAGATTAGAAAATACTTAAATGACTTTGCAAAAAGCTTATTGTGGTCTTGACTTCCGGAAGATTTAAAGAAAAAAGGTTCAGCAGCAAAACGATACATTTGTATGAAAAGTACTAAAAGTACAGCCAGTTTAACACAGGCACCATATATTCCTAATTGGTAAAGCGAGTCGACACTTTTAGGTAATAAGTACTTGATAAAAAGTCTATCGAAAGCCTCGTTGGTAGTACCGGATAAACCTGCTAATAAAATAGGGAAAGAATACCAAATAAGTTCTTTCATCAAACTTTTATCGATTCTAATTTTTGGGAAACCAGTAAAATAGGTAACCAATACAAAAACAACAATGTTTTGAATAAAGTTAGATAGGAACACATAAAACAAAGGATCGATATCAGGGAATAAATTTTTTAAGTATGAGGGTTTAAGTACTAGGTAAAAAATAATATTTAACAATACATTTATGGCAACACCGGTAATTTTAATAAACGAAAATACAAGTGGTCTATTCTGGTTTCGAAGTTTGGCAAAAGGCAAAGCGGTAATGGAATCGAGTGATACGATTGCTGCAGTAGTTATAATGTAAATTGGTAAATACCCAGAGCCTAATAAACTTGAAATTGAACCTGAAAAAAGGTAAGCAGCAATGAAAAAAACGGATGAAAGTGTTAGAACAAAAGTATATGAATTAGAATAAACCCGCTCATCATTCTCATACTTATTGACAAACCGGAAATAGCCAGTTTCCAAACCAAAGGTCAAGAATATTAGTAAAAAACTAAGGTAAGCGTAAAACTCAGTAATTACTCCATACTGCCTAGGGTCTGTTAAAACGTTAGTGTGTATTGGAACAAGCAGGTAGTTTAGTAAACGAGGAACAATGGTACTTAATCCATAGATAATTGACTGTGAATAAAGTTGTTTTACGGATGACATTTTTCCAAGTATGAATGTCAAAAGTATAATTTTTGGTATTTTTGCACAAGTAACTATGAAAGATAAAAGTTAAAGCAATGAAAATTAGAACTTTAGTTTTACTCGGTCTAGTATCAATGCTATCGTGCACTACGAAGTACAACGATAACAATAGATATGTTAAAATTTCAACTGATGAAGGTGATATAGTTGTTAAACTATATAATGAAACGCCTAAGCATACAGAAAATTTTATCAAATTGACCGAAGAGAATTTTTTCGATGGTCTTATTTTCCACAGATTAATAAAAGACTTTGTGGTTCAGGGCGGTGATCCTGAAACTAAGAATGCAGAGCCCGGAAAACTATATGGCGAAATGGATGCCGGTTATTTAATTGATGCAGAAATTGTTGATACAATTTACCATAAGCGTGGTGTAATTGCAATGGCAAGGGAAGGCGATGATGTAAACCCAGAAAAAAAATCTTCATCATCACAGTTCTACCTTGTTGTAGGAAAGGTATTTACAGACGAAGAACTTAATAAGCTTGAAGACAAGCTAAACAAAAAATTGAGGGAGAAAACAGAAAAGAAGCTTTACGATAGTCTGTTAGGTAGCCAAAGCAACTTAAACCCAAAATTTCTTAATCAAGTAACACAAAAGGTTTCTATCTTAGCTGACTCAATTATGAATGTTAAACACATCAAGTTTAATGAAAATCAGCGTAAAATTTATACTACTGTAGGAGGCATACCACACTTAGATGGAAACTATACAGTTTTTGGTGAAATTGTGGAAGGGTATGATGTGGTTGATAAAATTTCGCAGGTTCAAACCGATTCCAACGATAGACCTTTAAAAGATATTAAGTTCAAAGTTCGCATTGTAAAATAGTTGGTAAAATGGAGGAAAGAATTAAACAGATAAGGGAAACATTTTCGACATTAGATCCTAAAGACCTACAAAGTGTTGAAAAAATTAGAGTTGAGTATCTTGGTAGAAATGGTTATCTGACAAAACTATTTGATGACTTTAAAAATATTCCAAACGAAAAGAAGAAGGAAGTTGGCAAAATACTAAACCAACTCAAATCTGAAATAACCGATAAGATTGAAACCTGGAAAAATGTATTTTCCGAATCAACAAAACCAAAAGGAACTAATTTAGATCTTTCGCTTGAGGAGTATCCATTTGAATTTGGAACCCGACATCCAATTTCACTAGTTAAGAATGAACTAGTTGAAATTTTTAAATATTTGGGTTTTACTGTTTACGAGGGTCCTGAAATTGAGGATGATTGGCACGTATTTTCGGCCTTAAACTTTCCCGAGGAACATCCTGCCAGGGACATGCAGGATACTTTCTTTATTGAAAAAAAGCCAGATATCCTTCTTCGAACACATACATCATCGGTTCAGGTTAGAAGCATGGAAAAGGAAAAGTTACCAATCAGGGTAATTTGTCCAGGCAGAGTATTCAGAAATGAAGCAATTTCAGCAAGAGCTCACTGTATTTTTCATCAAATTGAAGGGCTTTACATTGATAAAGATGTTTCATTTGCTGATTTGAAGCAAACACTTCTTTATTTTGCAAAAGAGATGTTTGGTTCGGAAACAAAAATCAGGCTTAGACCTTCATACTTTCCTTTTACAGAACCCTCGGCTGAAATGGATGTTAGCTGTAAACTTTGTGGTGGAAAAGGTTGTTCGGTTTGTAAATATACTGGCTGGTTAGAGGTTTTAGGATGTGGAATGGTTGACCCAAATGTACTAGAACTTAACGGTATAGATAGTAAAATTTATTCAGGTTTCGCATTTGGAATGGGGCTTGAACGTATTGCTATGCTTAAATATCAGGTTCGCGATTTGCGTCTTTACTTTGAGAATGATGTTCGTTTCTTAAAACAGTTCAAGAATTACTGAGAATGCTAAAAGACGAAAATTCAAATACTTGTATCAGTTCAAGTTTTTCAATTTTTAAATCGCTTAATAGCGATGAACTTGAACTATTGAATGCAAATTTAAAATGTAACACCTACCGTAAAGGTGAAATAATTTACAGAGAAGGTAGCTGGATTACTGGTATATACTGCGTTAAAAAGGGTATTTTAAAAATTTACAAAACAGGAATTGATTCTAAGCCACAAATTGTTGCATTTGCAATAAAGGGTGATATTACAGGTTACAGATCGGTTTTGAGCAACGAAATGGCTTGTACAACAGCAGAAATTATTGAAGAAGCAGAAATTTGTTTTATACCATCGGATATTATCTTTAGCCTAATTAAAACAAATAGCGATTTTGCTCTCTCTTTAATACAGCTTACGTGTAGGGAATTAGATCAGGCAAATATATTTATAAAAGATATAGCACAAAAAACTGTTAAACAGCGTCTTGCCGAAATTTTACTGATGCTGGAAAATACTTTCAAATTAGATGAAGAGGGCTATATAGCAGTAAATCTAACTAGAGAAGATTTATCGAGTATTGTAGGTACAGCAACCGAATCGGTAATTCGTATCTTAGGCGAATTTAAGAATGAAGGTTTGATAGCAATTAAAGGGAAAAAAATTAAGATAAATGATAAGAAAAAGATGAATCTGATATCGGATTCTATTTTTTAGAAGAGCTTACCTTGTTCTGGGAATCTTAATTTATTTAAATGTTTATAAGCTAAATCGGTAACTTCGCGTCCACGTGGTGTTCTTTTTAAAAATCCTTCCTGTATCAGGAATGGTTCATAAACCTCTTCAATGGTTCCAGCATCTTCACCAACTGCAGTTGCAATGGTATTTAATCCAACCGGACCTCCCTTAAATTTTTCAATAATTGTTAGTAATATTTTATTGTCCATCTCATCGAGCCCTCTGGAATCGATTTTTAATGCATTTAATGCTTCCTTAGCTATTTGAATATCTATGTAACCATCGCCTACCACCTGAGCAAAATCACGTACTCTGCGCAATAGTGCATTTGCAATTCTTGGTGTTCCCCTACTCCGCATTGCTATTTCAATGGCTGCGTCATCTCTGATATCAATTTTTAGAATAGATGATGATCTCTTTACTATTCCTGCTAAAATATCTACTGTATAGTACTCAAGAAGAAATTTTATTCCAAAACGAGCCCTTAATGGACTTGTTAGCAATCCACTACGGGTTGTTGCTCCTATTAAAGTGAATGGATTTAATTCTATTTGAATTGACCGTGCGCTTGGACCCTTATCAATTATAATATCAATCTTGTAATCTTCCATTGCTGAATATAGGTATTCTTCAACAACAGGACTTAACCTATGTATTTCATCAATAAAGAGAATATCGTGTGGCTCAAGGTTAGTAAGTAAGCCAGCTAAATCGCCAGGTTTTTCGAGTACTGGTCCTGAAGTAGTTTTAATTGAAACACCTAACTCATTGGCAATTATGTTTGCTAAAGTAGTTTTTCCTAATCCGGGAGGACCATGCAATAGAACATGATCTAGTGCTTCATTTCTTAATTTAGCAGCTTTTACAAAGATTTTAAGGTTTTTTACAATATCATTCTGTCCGTTGAATTGATTAAACTCAACAGGCCGTATTTGCTTTTCAAATTCCTTATCAATAATAATTTTACTGTCCATTACCTTATAGCAATCATTCTTTCAATTGGTAACTTTGCTTTTTCAATAATATCAGGACTTAACTCAACAACCGGATACTCATATTTAAGACTTAAATATAGCTTTTTTAAGGTTATCATCTTCATATAAATACAATCGTTACATGCACATGTAGAATCGTCAGGAGGTACAGGAATAAAATCTTTTTCGGGGGAAAACTTTTTCATTTGGTGTATTACACCATACTCAGTTGCGACTAGATATGAAGTTGAAGGATCATTAATAGTAAAATCAATAAGTTGTGAAGTTGAACCAATATAATCGGCCATTATTAGAATAGTTTTCTGACATTCCGGATGTGCAATTATCTTTGCAGTGGTATACTTTTTCTTTAGTTCAATTAGTCTCTCCAATGAAAACCTCTGGTGAACATGGCAAAAACCATCCCAAATAAGCATATTTTCACGCTTCAACTTATTTTTTAAGTAGTTACCTAGATTTCTGTCGGGTGCGAATATTATAGGTTTATCCATCGGAATAGATTCAATAACTTTCTCGGCATTTGAAGAAGTACAACATATATCGGAAAGTGTTTTAATATCGGCATTCGTATTAACATAGGTTATAACTATGTGATCAGGATATTTTTCTTTGAATGCCTTGAAATCATGATAATTACAAGAATCTGCAAGGCTGCAGCCTGCATTCATATCGGGTAAAACAATTTTTGCATCAGGTAACAAAATTTTGGTGGTTTCACCCATAAATTTGACACCAGCAAAAATTATTAGTTTTGACTTCAAGGTAGTGGCCTTTACAGCTAAAGCAAGACTGTCGCCAACAAAATCAGCAATATCCTGAATTTCGGGGCTTTGGTAGTAATGAGCAAGAATCACTGCATTTTTCTCTACCTTTAAACGGTTGATTTCATTTACAAGATTGATACCCGAATCGATGGGTTCATCGATATATCCCAACTTATCAACAGATTCTTTATTTATCATTAATTCTTTTTTAAAAATTTAAAAGATTAAAAAAAAAGATGATGATATTAAGCTGTTAGCTCGGTTCATAATTTTATTGAAAAGGGTGTTGCAAAATTGGTTATTAAATGGATTAAAACAAACTATTAACATCATAAAATTTATAAGTCATTGTAATACAGGATAAATTTATACTTATTAACAGGTGTTATCAAGGTTATATGTTAATAAAATTAGGGGAAGGGAATCTGTTAGCTGAGGTTGAAAATGCTTTAATAATTTGGTTAAACAAATTCATAGTAACCTATGGTTGGTTGGAAAAAAATATTATATGTAGGTTTAGTGAAACAAGTCAAGGGTTAAGTTTAAAAAAATATTAACAGGTATTGAACCAAATACTCACATCAAGCTAAATATGCATGGTTGGTTTTGTTTATATTTGAAGTGGAATCAAAAAGGTTTGTAATGAAATCAATTCGCCTGGGCATGTTTGTATTTATGGCTATTGGCCTTATTTGCGGACATTCTGGTTGGGGTAGCAACACGGATACGCTATGCGTAGACAAGAAAAGTAACGATAGTAATTACTTTGTAGTAGTACCCGTTGCATTTTATGGAGAAGAGACAAACTGGGGCGGAGGGCTATCGGGTGGATACTACTTTAGATGTAAGGATAATAAGGTATCGAGCGTTCAGGGGACAACTGTTTATACCCTTAAGAATCAGGCAAGTTTATGGATATCGCCTAAAATATATACCACTGATAGAGAACACTACTATTCGGGACATATAAAGGCAAACCATTTCCCAAACAAATTTTGGGGAGTTGGAAGGAACACACCCGACACCCTGGAAGAAAAGTATGTTTCCGATGATTACTCGGTTCTTATCCAACATCAAAGAATACTTTTTGGTGTAATAATGGCTGGTGTTCAAGGTCAACTTAATTACTACAGGACCGGAGACTACCCCAGCGACCGCTTGCTGGCAACCGGCATAGCTGGAGTAAACGAAAGGTTAACAACGGGTTTGGGTGTCCTTTTGACCTGGGAAAACAGGGAGAATCTTTACTACCCATCGTTTGGTGAGTTCTATAAAGCTTCGCTAATGGTTTACAGTAAGATATTTGGCAGCGAGTTGAACTTTACAAAGCTAACCATCGATTTAAGAAATTACTACAATATTTACGACGACCATGTATTTGCCCTTCAATTCCTAGCCGATATGGCCTGGGGGAAAGTTCCTTTTCAGCTAATGCCAATGATTGGGGGGGCTGATGTAATGCGAGGTTACTACCAGGGCCGATACCGCGACAACTCAATGGCTTGCCTACAGGGTGAATACAGATTTCCGATATATAAATGGCTTAAAGGGACTATTTTTGGTGGCATAGGCGATGTTGCGCCTTACTTTGACAAGTTAGATATAAGCAAAAGCAAGTTAGCTTACGGAGCTGGAATAAGAGTTAGGGTAAACCCTATTAAGGTAAACCTCAGGTTTGATGCAGCCTATAGCGATAGGAAAGAAATGGCCTTCTACTTTACGGTAACTGAGGCATTTTAGTGAAAAAAACCCATCGGGTTTGGTTCGATGGGCTAGTGGTTACAAAGGTCAGAATCAATGCTTCATCAATGCTTCAATTTCTTCAACTGTAACCGGAATGCGTTTTCCAAGAATCCGGGAGCCACTATCGGTAATAAGAATATCGTCCTCTATTCTTATGCCACCAAAACCAATATATTCCTCAACCTTGGCATAGTTTATAAATGATTCATTAATTTTTTCCGACTTCCATTTTTGGATTAGGGCAGGAATAAAGTAGATACCGGGCTCAACCGTTAAAACAAATCCTTTTTGCAAGCGACGGCCCAACCTGAGGTAGGCTATACCAAACTGGTCGGCACGGGTGATTTCATCGTCGTAGCCAACGAAGTTTTCGCCAAGATCCTCCATATCGTGAACATCGAGGCCCATCATGTGCCCAAGGCCATGAGGAAAGAAGAGGGCGTGAGCACCGTTGGCAACTGCATCATCGGGATTACCTTTCATTAAGCCGAGTCTAGTAAGCCCTTCGGCAATTACACGCGCTGCAGCCTTATGAACATCCATATAGGGGATTCCGGGCTTTGAAATTTCGATGGCCTTGTTATTTGCACCAAGAACGATGTTGTATATCTCTTTCTGTTTTTCGGTGAATTTACCATCAACCGGTATGGTTCTGGTAAAATCGGAAGCGTAGTGGCTGCTAATTTCCGCTCCGCTATCGATTAATAACAGGCGACCCGAAGTAAGCATTTGAGAATGGTCGTGGTTATGAAGGGTTTCGCCATTCTGTGACAGGATAATTGGGAACGAAGGCATGTATCCTTGACCAATTGCAACACCCTCAATAGCCCCAGTAATTGCCTGTTCGCTGATTCCGGGCTTGGCCATACGCATGGCGGTTACGTGCATCTGGTAACCCACCTCGCATGCTTTTTCAATCTCGGCAATTTCAACATCTTCCTTAACTGAACGAAGGCTTACAATGGCTTTAATCAGTTCAACGGATGAATAGTTTTTAATTACCGATTGGTTGATTCCTAGCAACTGTTCAAGCAGTAAAACATTATCGGCGCGGTAAGGGGGAAGGAAATGGATTCGGCGTCCGTGTTTAATGGCGCGGCTTAAAGTAGAGTAAAGCTCCTTGAAAGGGTGAGTTGAAAGGATACCAACCTTTTCACCCAGCTCCTTCAGGGTTGGCTGGGGGCCCATCCAAATAATATCATCGATGTCAAAATCGTTGCCGTATAAACAATCTTTTCCGTCTTCAATATCAATAACACCCACTAAACCCGGAATGTCGAGGCCAAAGAAATAGAGAAAATTACTATCCTGACGGAAACGGTAGGTGTTTGACTTATAATTCATTGGGCTTTCGGTGTTCCCAAGAATAATCACCAGACCCGATTTAATCTTTTTCCGTAGCTTTAATCTGCGTTCTACGTAAACTTGCTTTTCAAACATAGCTGTTGATTTTTTATGGTTGCTGTAAATGTAAGCACCAAAACCCTATTTAACAAGAGAAAAAATCAATATAGTGTTAAAGGGTTTGGCGTATATTGCAAATCTACATAAAGTAAAAGCAAAAAACAGTATATTCGGAAATTGTAGTTTAACCAACAATCATAACTGCCTGCTGATAAGAAGAGTAAGATAAATGATAGTTTCGCATAGGCATAGGTTTATTTTCATTAAATCGGCCAAAACTGCCAGTACAAGCGTTGAGCTAATGCTAAGCAAAATATGTGGCCCCGATGATGTTTTAACGCCCCTGGCCCCATTTGATGAGCGATTCGACGCCGATTACTATGAATACCAACCCAGGAATTGCGAGGGATTTCAGAACCATATGTCGGCAATTGCAATTAAAAAAAAGGTTGGCGAAGAGGTTTGGAACCAATACCTTAAGATTACCATTGTCCGAAATCCTTGGGATATGGTTGTTTCGCGTTATTACTGGGAAAAGGCTCGACTATGGCCCAGTATCGGGAAAAATGTTGCTAACATTTTAAGAGAACCCTTTGTCATAGTAAGGTATAAAAGGTTACTACACAGGATAAAATTGATTTTTGTGCTATCATCGTTTAGCAATTTCATACGATATTTTGATAAAACCTGGGCCAACTCAAGGTTTTACTTTGATGAGGAAGGGAAGCCAATTTGCGATGTTTACCTTAGGTTCGAAAATCTTAACAAAGGCATAAATGACCTCGAAAAAATGCTAGGGATACAGCTGGGAGACCTGCCACGCCTAAAGAGTAAGCCCCGAAAAGGCAAAAAACACTATAGCCAGTACTTTAACCAACAACAAAAGGAAAGAGTTGAAAAACTCTTTAAACACGAAATTGAAGTTTTTGGTTATACCTTTGAGCAAGTAAACCATTAGAGCAAAATGTTAGCAAAAACCTATCGGCTCATAGTAAAGTATAAGAATTCATTGATGTGGGCGCTGGTAATTCTTATCCTATGCGGAATGCCACCAAGCGGTTTGCCCACCATTAAAATACCCGGCATTGATAAAATGGTTCATTTTGGATTATTTGCCGTATTTGCGCTTTTGCTTATCTCAGAGATGAACTACCAGAGGTTTCAGCTCACGGTTAAAAATCGGCATAAATGGGTGGGTTTTATTGTAGCCTCGATTTACGGTGGTTTGATAGAGTTGACACAGCTATACCTTTTTACGTCGCGCGGTGCGGAGTGGGCCGATTTTTTTGCCGATATACTTGGTGCTGCAGTTGCGGTTCTGGTTTATCCTTATATCAATAAGACCCTAAAGGGATATATTTAGAAATAGGTAAACGAAAAAAGCGCCCTTTAGGGCGCTTTTAGTATCTATTGGACGCTATGCCATTACTTTAGAAGCAATTCAGTATAACCAATCATGTAGCCATCCATGTAAAGGGTGATTTTGTAGGTGCCCTTAACCAGCTCGCCGCTACTGTCGAAGAAAATACACATATCAACATCCTTATTCTGGTAATCAACCTCACGGTTAGCCGAGAACACAATTTTTTCACCCTCAAAATCGAAAAGGTCGGTTTCCGATTTTGCAAGGACAAAATCGTCGGGGCCTACAACGCGCATGTAAACATAGCGTGAGCCTGGTTTGGCAATAGCATTCTCATTAAGAGTAAAGCAGGTTTTAATCTTTGCCGTACGGCTAGCGCGGGAAGTTTCGCTTCCCCTTCTATTGAGAGCAACTGCTGTAACATTGCGTGCTTTAACTACAGAACCCTTTGCCACTTGGGTATTTAGTTCCTCGGTGCGCTGCTCAAGCTCCTTAACGGTTTTTTTAGCCGTGGCTGCCTCTTCCTTCACCTTAATGTTCTCAGCAATAAGTTGCTGGTTAAGGGTATTCAATGAGTCTATTTCGCGAACCATGTTCTTCATGATAGCCCTAAGCGTTCCGAGCTCCTTTTGGTACTCCTTGATTTTAGCGTAGCTCACGCGCTTGAGGTTTTGAAGTTCCGAGTAAAGCTTTTGGGCCCTCTCCTGCTCCATTTGAAGCTTGCGGTTCAATGAATCGTTGTCGGTTTCCAAATCCTTGTAGTCGTTCATCAGGTTAAGCAGGTTGTTGCTGAGCGAATCCTTTTCGGCAAGCAACATGGTTTCGGTTTCCTTTGCCTCCTTTTTTTGCTGGTAGTAAACGTACGAAAGGCCGGCAATTACAACTAGCAGAATGACAATAAGTACCGATAGGAACGATACTGCTTTTGATGATTTTGTGCTTTCCATATCTTGTTTTTTACGTTTGGGTTACTATTGTTAACGGTTATTAGGCTCGGTTAGTGTAAGGCTTTGAAAAACATCCTCCAAGTTAAGCACTTTTTGCTGAAGTGTTAACAGGGTAAGATTGTTGTTCTTGGCAAAGTTAAATATTGTTGGCCTAATATCTGTATTTGATGACGATGATACCAGAAAAGTGGTTGCAGTGAGTTGATTTACGTTTGAAACATTCTCGATACTCTGAAGAAGTTCAACGGAGGGTGTTTCCAGGAATTCCACAACAACGTTTTGAACCGACGATGAGGTAAGCGCTTTAATCTCCGTAGCGGGTCCATCGGCAACAATGCTACCCTTGTTGATAATGATTATTCGCCCGCATATAGCCTCCACCTCCTGCATGATATGGGTTGAAAGGATTACGGTTTTATTTTGACCCACCGCTGCAATCAGATTTCGAATTTCAACAATCTGGTTGGGGTCAAGGCCGCTGGTGGGTTCATCGAGGATTAAAACCGATGGGTTGTGAATAAGGGCCTGGGCCAGGCCGACCCTCTGACGGTAACCCTTTGAAAGGCTGCCAATCTTTTTATTTTGCTCGTGTCCTATACCGGTAATATCAATAATCTCCAAAACACGTTTTCGGGCATTTTTACCCAAACGGTAAATTCCAGCAACCCACAAAAGGTATTCCTTAACGTACATATCGGTATAGAGCGGGTTGTGTTCCGGAAGGTAACCAATATCGCGGCGGAAATCGTAGGCAGGCGAGTTGATGTCAACACCGTTAACAAGTGCAGAGCCGCTATCGGGTGTAAGGTAGCCGGTGATAATTTTCATTAAGGTTGATTTGCCAGCACCATTTGGCCCCAAAAGGCCAACAACCTGCCCCTGTGGAACCTGAAAGGTAACGCTGTTTAAAGCCACCTGCTTGCCAAACTGCTTGGTGATACTGTTTACTGTAATTGACATCAGCAATGATGATTTTTACTCAATGTTGTTTCCATAAGGTTTTTGGCCATGTTGAGCGCAGCGAATATCATGTTCATGGTAATAAAAACAATATCCTTCGCATTACTCACGACGCAATTAGGTTAAAAGAGTGCTGTTAACCAAGCCATCTTACCTTATTGAATACAAACATAGTAAAATTGCAGGAAAAGAAAATTGTAAAAAAAGTTTAAAATTATGAACTTAGCATGATATTTGAACCTTACGCTTTAGCCATGGTTAACCCTAAAACTATCGATATGAAAAAGTTTTCGTCGTTCATACTCGCAGTGCTAGCAGGCACTGTAACCCATGCACAAAGTGCATCAGAATCAATAAATACTTTTGCGTTTGACCTGTACAGGGGCCTAAAGGTTGGAGGAAACGAAAATCTGGTTTACTCACCGTTCAGCATTACACCCGCATTTGGAATGGTTACCCTTGGAGCCAGGGGTGAAACACTTAACCAGCTGAACGCTACCTTTCATTTTGGCAATAGCCCAAAGTTTCATCAGGCGGTTGGTAAGCTTCAGCAAAGTGTAATTAAGTCGTCGTCGGCTGACATTACCATAAATGTTGCCAATAAGGCATGGTTGCAAACCGATTACAAGATACTTAAAAGGTATAGGTGCAACCTGAAGGGCAACTATAAAACAAGCTTGTACAATGTTGATTTTATTAATGACCCCGAGGCTGCCCGTAAAACTATCAACCTGGCCGTGGAGTACGATACCAAGCAGCATATCAAGGATTTGCTACCACAAGGTAGCATTAGCAATTTAACCCGACTTGTGCTTACCAATGCGGTTTACTTTAAGGGTAAGTGGAAGGAACCCTTTGAACCTGAAAAGACCAAGGAGCGCGACTTTACCCTGGCCGATGGCTCAAAAACCAAGCATCAGTTTATGAGCGCCGACAAAACCTTTGGTTACCTCAAAGGAACCGACTTTGCTGCCCTGGAAATGGACTATAAGGGCGAGGAGCTATCGATGCTGGTTATACTACCCAACGAGGGAAAATCGCTGAGTGAATTTGAGAAAGCATTTACCGTTGAAAAGTATAACGAGATAGTAAAGGCAATAGAACCCCAAAAAACCCTGGTGTTTATACCGCGGTTCACCGTTGAGAGCGGCTTCACAATGAAGAAAGTACTTGGCGAGATGGGTTTAACCATACCCTTTAGCGACGAGGCCGATTTTTCCGGAATATCGGGGAATAAGGATTTAAAGATAAGCGATGCTTACCATAAAGCCTTTATAGAGGTATCGGAAGAAGGAACAACCGCAGCAGCGGCTACTGCCGTAGTGGTGGCCATGAAATCGATGCCCAACTTCAACGTTTTTGATGCCAACAGGCCATTCATGTTTATTTTAAGGCATAAACCTACCAATACCATTCTGTTTATTGGAAGGGTGGCAAAACCATAGTGCTAGCTGAATATTTTGAGAAGTTCGCACTTGTCAAAAATAAGACAAGTGCGAAATGTTTTTAGCGGTTTACCTCAGTAGTTGCTGCGGCATTAACCCCATCGTTATAGCCCTTTAACATGCTTGTTTTGCTCTTTTCCCAATTTATCAACACATTAAGAAAAAGCGTCACAATTACGCCGATAATGAAGAATGCGATGTCGCGTTTGGTAATGCTAAGTTTTTTATGGGTTTTGTTTTTAGAATGCAAAAAAAAAATAATAATACTTTTGAGATATTAATGAATTGCGTGTATGTGCAGTAACGAATTAGAATCACTTTCCTGTCCATTTAGTGAAAAGTTTCTTAGAAGCAATGACCTTTGCTTTACCAATTCCTCTACTAATGCCACATACACGCTATTAACGGCTGGGCTTTTTGGCCATTATTATAAACTCGTGACTATAAACCTTTTTTCCATTTTTATTGGATGAAAATTTTCCATCTTGATTCCGGTATGGAGTCAGAATTTTTGAACTTATTTTTCTCTTCGTTACTTCAATATTCTTGAAACCTTTATTTATTAATGATTCAATTAGAACTTTTGCATTATCAATGTAAACACCTTTATAACATGTGTTCCCGATAACGAATGCTATATGACCATTATCATTAAGGAGAGAGTAAGTTTTATCAACTGATTTGTCAAGGTCATAAAAATACTTTGCAACAGATTTACTTTTCCCTTTGTCAACTTTGAATAATTCTTTCACAATAGACTGGCCTGTTTTATTCTTAATATGAAAAGATTCCTGTTCAGTTCTTGCATATTCGCTACCAATCGTTCCTTTTCTTAATTCCTTATAGTCGTTAACAAATCCAAGCCATAAAGTTGAAAGTTGATGCAAATCAGCATATTCATAAGAAGTAACATAAGGTGGGCTTGTGATTATTAAATCTACTTTATTTTCTCTTGGTTTGATATTTAGAATATTTTGCGTTTTGATTTCAATTCTTGAGTTCCTTGGGCTTATATTTTTTATTTCTTCATTTGCTGCAATTATGAAACTAATCTGTTTCTTAAAAGCAACATATGGGTCAGATGGTATCTTGTTTGGGTCTATTTGGGGCTTGATAGACTTGGTAAGCCATTTGGAACAAGATTTTAATATGTTTGAAAAGGCAGTTAAAAAAAGTATTCTATACTTTCCATCTGGACAAACATTATAAATGCTTTTCTGTAAACGATATAACTTAATGATATTGTCTTCATCAAACCAATATCTTATTCTTTCATGAAAAAGAAATTTATTTGGGGTTAAGAATTTCCCGTTATTGTATTCTTTAATAATATCTTCAAATAATTCAATAATCTTTTCCGTTAAGTATAGGTTGCTTTTGGCTTTGGCAATCATTGTTGCAACTGGATTTATATCATATCCTAAGTAGTCAATTCCTAGTAACCTTGATTCAAGAGCAGAGGTCCCACAACCACAAAAAATATCCCCAATTGATTTAATTTGGGCACCATTGTCTTTTAAGTATGAAACAATTTTAGGAGTTAAAAATGCAGGAAATTTTGCAGGATATGTATGAATCTTATGCATAAGTAATTCTTTCGATTCTGGAAAATTCCAAGAATCGTTGACTTCAATATTACCGTTGAATTGTGATAAGCTTTTTATTCTCAGCATAAATCAACTTGTAAGAAGTCTTTTAGATCTTGCTGGTCGTACATTAACAAAAATGGGATTTTTAAATACTGAACCTGTCAACAAACATTGTCCTGGCCCAAGTGCTGGCACATTAGTCCAAAGTGCTTCATGAACTCCACCAGTTGTCTGTTTGACTGGAGCAAGATTCGTAGCAGACTTGAGTTGATGTATGAAACGTGTGTTCGCAAGTTCAAAAAGCTCATCAGGAACATGTCCGGGTTGTTGCGAAACCAAAGCTAAAGACATCCATCTTTTTCTACCTCTTCTGCTTATTGTTTGTAAATTGTCAAGGACAGCTCTCATTTTGCTTACGGATTGTCTCGAAACAAATGTGTGAACTTCTTCTATGACTACTAATACTTTTGGTCTCGGGGTAGAAGTACCTGGAATATTTTCGCCAAAAGGTGTTTCTATTACTTTATCAAACAAACATTGTAGAATATATGCAATTGCGATGTTTCGACTTCTATCATCTGTTTCTGATACATCGACTACTGAAAGCCTGCCGCCTACTAAAAAAGAATCAACTGGTAAATAAGAAATTCTAGCATTTTGGTTCCAATCCAACATTCCTGAGCTTGCGATGCTAAATAGTTTGCTTCGCAAAGCAGAGGCTGTATTTCTTTCGAATGCTTGAATTGTTCGCAAGAAATCCTCATGACCTAAAATATCAATCAATTCTTGTAGTGTGTACGTTTGTGTGGTATTTGAACTATGCTTAGCAATAATGTTATCCAAATCTTCATGTAACTCAACTTCCTGTGGAAAATTTTGCTTGACTTGATTTAGTGCTGATATGAAAGGCTTGTTAGTATTTGGAGCAAGTGCACCAAGATTTGAATTTTGTCGAGTCTGCCTTCTTCTTTGAATAGCAAACGATACAACTCTTTCGTACATTCTCTGTTGTGGTTCCGAGAATTCTTGAATATCAAAAATCACGTCATTATTTAATCCAGAAATTGGTACTTTAAATCTAATTGGATTCTCCGCTTCTGAATCACCTGAGCTTGGCACGAATGTTTGGAAATCTGTTATTCCAATGGGATTAAGGTTAAAATTTGACCTTAGAATTGAAATCATATCAACTCTATCGTTGGGCTCATTCATTCTTACATATTCACCCTCTACGTCAATAACGACAACCGCCCATCCTGCCTGAATTGCTTCTTCAATTAAAACTTGTGTTGTGTTTGACTTTCCTGAACCAACTGTACCAAAAATTCCTACATTTCTCGGAAGAAAATTTTTATTATTAGAATTAGATTTTACTTCTATTTTTTTTTCTTCGTAGCCCATTAGATGACCAATAAGAATGTCGCCATCGATTTCCAATAAACTTTTTAGTCTGTCAGGTGGGAAAATGAAAATTTCACTATAAGGTCTTGGTCTTGTTGGCGTTGGGATAAGTCTTTCCCCATTTACCAATTGCCCAAGAACTTCAATTGTACCGTAAACAAAATAAGAAGGTCTAAATTTAGTCCGTTCAGGGTGTAATACAGTAGTTCGAGTTATTGCTGAGTCAGCACCGATTTCATGAGGACTATGAAAAGGACCTTCTACAATTCGTCCAAGAAATTCTAAATTTTGTTCATTATCCTTTATTCCAACATATACGTCTCGCCTAAAAAGTCTCCTTCTCTCTGCTGTAACCATTGCACCAGAGGTAGTATTGTCGACACTTCCATTGTCAAAGTTTATAAAACCAATTACACCATCTAAGAGCGTACTATTTATAATTTGCTCCTCGCGAGACGAATCAATTATAGGCTCTTGAATATTTTCAGGCATGTTAGTTGGCTGTTGGTTTTCCATTTGTTCGCCTTCTTGATTTTGAATGTTTTCTTTATTCATAATTAATTATATTCTTGTTAGTCTTGGGTCAATGTCAAAAAATCCGCTTTCAATACCAATGTCAAATAAACGACTTTCAACAAAAGTTTGAAATTCAGATCCTTTTATTAAGGTTCTGGCAATCTGGTCCGCCAAATCTATATGGTACGGGAAGCCTCTAACAGTAAAAGGCGAACCCTCGATTTCAAAACCTCTTGTCCAAAGTGAATCAGCAAGGAAAAGTGAAACCGCTTCTTCAACTTGTTCTTTATGGCATTCTAATATGAATGGTTTATTTCCGGCTTTTACTAATACAATTGATATTTGCGGACCTACTCTTTGAATAAATTCTCTGAAACGTTGCTTATCCTGTTGATTAAAATTGGCTCCAGCTTGTATTTCATCACCATCTAAAAACAGAGTAAGAACATTAGTGAGGTCTTTAATTACAATAAACTCTCCGGGCTCCAGAAGAATGGCCGCATTTAATATATCAATATCATCAGATGCCTCGCTTGCTGCAATAAAGTTTTTCTTTTCCAAAAGTTCGTAAACTAAATCAAAAGCGGGTTGAAGATTATCTTGTGGTCGACCTGCTCCTGTTCTTAATTCATGGGGTAAAATTTCACCATGCATCATTCTCCAATCAGCCCGGTGGTCAAGTAATAATCTTCTCTCGCCATAAAGCATTATAGCACGAGCCAAAAGATTTGAAATTTTTCTAGTTCCTCTTAATTTCTGAAAATAATCTATGGCATTACCTGTATCCTGTGTAATTTCTGCTTCAAAAATTTTTGTTATGTAATCAACAACCTCCCCTTTGTTAAATACAATTACCACACCAACTTGGATTTTTGAACCACCAAGTAACGGGACATGAGATATAGTTCCATCAGATGCTGCCACAGTACCTGTCAACAAAAGATTTTTGGCTTCTTCTAATTTGTATGATGATGGTCTAGATATTTTATTTACTAGATCGGGGTTAGTTTTTATCAATTCCTCCCTGTATCTAATTCTGAGTTCATTGGTTTTCTTAACCGAGTTGTCAACCCGTTCTTTAAGGTCGTTTAGATGTTCTTCGAAATTAGTCCATGGTGAATCATGAAGAACCTGTCTTATTGTAGGTCTTGTGTACTCTATATGTTGATTCATATTTTGTCTTTCTCTTTCTTTAAACTTGCCGGTAAATTGTTTATCGTATGACATTATTATTCCAAATCACCTAAAACAATTGTATACGAGGGATAAAATCGTACAATATTTCGTACTAGTATCTGTTTAGCATTTCTACAACAAAAATAAAAATTATTACAAATCATCAAACGGAAATTTGGCTTTTGCAAGTTATTATGACTAACAGTTTAGGTTGTTTGTTGATGGTAAAAGCGACCTCACCCCACCTCTCTCCTGAAAGGAGAGGGGGTAGCAATTTGAAGTTTTCTGCAGGGCTAAAGTCTCCCCTCTCAGGGGAGATTTTGAGGGGTCATCTAAGTTGAATATGGGTAACGTCCTTAACCCAGCCCTTTCCTCTGAGAGGGAATGGAGCAGAAGAAGCAGGCAGTGGCATAAAAGCCTGACCCGACAATGGGTCGGGCTTTTATGCCTTTATTTTCTTTGGCTCTTTCTTGTATTAAGACAAGAAAGAAAGTGTGAATAGCTCTTTGCAATACTTTATGTTGCGATGCAACGTTTCAGTGTCGCTCTTTGGAAAAAGTATTGCGTGCATCGCCATACTGGTGGGAGTAGGCTTGGTGTTACAAATGTTTCGCCCCTACGGGGCTAGAAGCGTTGTTCGTTGTTCGTGAATCGTTGTTCGTGAATATCTTTGTTTAACAGCGTGTTACATTGTGAAAAGCTGTGATACTTGCTGTTGCTTGGTTTATGTTGTGATTGCTATGCTGAGAGCTGTAGAAGCATCGCTTTTCCCTTTCATCCCCTTTAATGGGATTCCTCGACTACCTCGGAATGACATCACAATTGGCTCCCTCACTCACTTTGTCATGCTGAGCTAGCCGAAGCATCACATTGTACCTTTATTCCCTTAATACCTTTTATCGTTCTTTGACATGCTCTTCTGTTGCGATGCAAAGTTTCAGTGTAGCTTTTTGCTTATGCATTGCGTGCATCGCAAGACTAGTGGGGGTAGCTCTTTAGTTACAAATGTTTCGCCCCTACGGGGCTGGAAACGGTGTTCGTTGTTCGTAAATGCTATTCTGTGTAACACCGTGTTACACTGTGAAACCCTGTGAGGCTTATTTAGTTGATGGTTGACGGTTGGTGTTTGTTAGTGAGGGTAATGTCATGTTGAGCGTTAGCGAAACATCTCATTTGGGCGATCAGTGATCCTTCGCTGCGCTCGGGATGACAAGAGTAGTTGACAGTTGAAAGTTGTTAGTTGATAGTGAAAATACTAAACACTAAAAACCAAACACTTCTTTCCATCTTCCCTGTACACTGCACACTGTACACTGCACACTATTCAATAGATCCCTCAACTACGCTCGGGATGACAAATGTAGTTGACAGTTGATGGTTGTTAGTGAGGGTAATGTCATGTTGAGCGTTAGCGAAACATCTCATTTGGGTGGTCAAAGACCCTTCGTTGCGCTCAGGATGACAAGCGGAGTTGGCAGTTGACAGTTGTTAGTTGATAGTAAAAATACTAAACACTAAAAACCAAACACTAAAAACAGTTCTGGGGCAACTTGGTTCTTGAGGCTAATTTATTGCGCCCAGGCTAGGGGTTACTGCTAAGGCTTACCTTCTCGTTAAGAGCTACGAGCTTGTCGCTAATATCCTTAACCTGTTGGTTTACCTGCTTTACAAGCTTGGAGTAGGTTTCCTGGGTTATGTTTTTGCCATCGAGCAGGCTGATGGCTACCTTAAGCTCATCGAGCTGGTGGGCCAGCCTTTCGGTTTCAATCCGGAGCTCGTCGTTTTTTGATGTTTCAGGTACCCGCGCTAACCTATTGAGCTGGAACAGGAATATGGAGTAAAAAACCTCGGTTTGGCGCGCTACGGAATCGGAGCGGGTAAAAAGATTCGATAGCTCAGTGTATTTCATGCCTTGAGCGGCTACTTGCTGCCTGGAGCAGAGCTCCGGACGCAGTTTGCAAATCAAATCGATGTTTGCATCGGCCTGGCGCTGAATGGCAAGTAGCTTCTCGTTGAAGTTCTTCACCATGGACAGGTCTTTACCGCTTAAATCGATTTTTAGAAAATCACGTATGTTGAACACGTCGCGTTCAATCTCGCTAATTTTCCCGTTCAGGAAACGTGCGCTTTCAAGGTTTGCGTTATCGGGGTACAAATGCTTAAAGTTTTGCTGCATGAGCTGAATGAGCTCAATGCGATTAAAAACCCATGGTTGAAGAGCCGTAGCAATGCTGTCGTAGCGTTGGAGTTCAACTTTAAGGTAGTATGCATCGAGCCTTTGGGTAAACTCCGTTACTGCGCCAAGGGAGCGCTCGCGGCAAAGCGAGCAAGAGGTTGACTTGGCAAGCCGGAGTAGGTTATCGGTAATGGTTTTGTTTTTGGGATTTGCCTCGGCTTTCCGAACCCTTTCAATTTCGGCCTCAAAGGTTCCCTTGAAAAGTTGCTCCTCCAGCCTTGAGAGGTGGTTCGCGATGATTTGACCCTCGAGGTTTTGGCTCATCAGCTCCGGCTTAAAGATATCGGAGAACCTTAGGTCGGCAATGTATTTTTCCAGGTCGGCATTGAGGACTTTGGGATCGGCCTCGAGGCGAACAAGGGTGTTAACAAGGTTCTTGGTCGATTTTAGGTTGTGGTCGTTATCCATATAAAGCGAGGCAAAGCCCAGGATTGATTCATACTCCCGGTTGAAAACGGTTGAAAATGTATTATTGCCCCGATACTTATACTTCATCTCCTCGTAGGCTTTTTGTAGCTGACGGTAGTACTGCATAACCCGGAAAAGGCTGACCGAAATGGCATCGTTATTCCCGGTTCGGTAGTTGAGGCTGTAAATGTCGAGGTGATTTTTAAGCTGGGCAAAGATGTTGAGGAAATTGAGTAAATCCTTTTCCTGGCGGTAAGTTTCGGCATTGATAAGTCCCTGTCGGAAGTCGTTTTCAACCTTAAGCTTACGCTTTTCGATATTGGCAAAGGTTACCTCATCGCCCGAAATTTGTTCGGTGCGGTATAACGATTTGTAGTTTGCCACTACAATTACAGGGTAGCTCCGGATGCCAATCAGTTCCCGCAGCTGGTTACGGTTAACCCGCCCATTTGTAACGGTATCGAGGAATTGACGAAGTGGTACACCAGAAAACTCAACTGCAGGCGTGTTGGCGGTTGTAAGCAAGTAAAGCCTTATGGAGTGTAGACGGGTATCGAAATTCTTTTGCTCAAACAACCTAATGGTAGAGCTAAACCGGTACTCCTTTTTCTTAGTGTTAGCCTCAATAAAATTGCCAAACTCGCCTATAATGCTCATAACGGCATCGGTTGGAGTGGTAATCTTTGAAAGGTTTTTCAGCTGCGAGGCAACAAGCGCAAGCATCTGGTCGCGGTCGTTATTGGTGATGGCGCGAACACGTATTTCCGCATCGATGTAATCGCGGGCCGAGTATAATGGCAGGTTATCGATAATGCGGACATAATCAATATTATCGCTTACAAAGGTTTGGTACTTGCTATCCTTATCGCGTGAAATCTGGAAGTTATAGAGGGGGTAGCTTATATCATTATCGCCAAAAAACTTTACGTTCTTAAGGCTTGCGGTAATAAAGAGGTACTCAAGTTGCTCCTCCTCCACGCCCAACTTTTTCCGCCTTTTTTTCTTGGGTTCAACCCTTGCAAAATCGAGCTCATTGATGAGCGTACTGAACTTATCGCCGTTTAGCAGAAAGATATCAGTTGTGAGGTACTGCCACTCGCCTGTGAAGTTGAAGCTTGCCGTATCGGAGAAAAGCAGCCTTGGTTCAATATCGCGCTGGCCAAAGGCAAGTAATGCCGATAGCCAAAGCAAACCGATTAGAGCGATAGATTTGGTGTTCATACTTAAGATTCCAAATTGAAAAGGATAAAGGTTATAAGGATAAAGGATAAAGGGTTAAAAGATATATTCACAAAATCAATTCTTTCTCTCTATATTTTTTACTAACTCATTTAGTTCTTCCACTTTTGGTTTTAGTTGAAGATACTCAAAGTACCAACATGTAATTTCATTTGGATTCATAGCACAACCTTTAAACCTCCAAATCCTTTGTATTTACTAATTTTTTCAATATCTTCTTTCGTTATTTCTCTTTCCTTACTTGTAATATCATAGTAAGTTCTTATTGCTTCAAGGTTATCCTCAAACACTTGTCTTTTATTGTAACTCATACACTATAATTTTAATTTAATTACTTCCATCATTTCATCTTCAAACTCATCGGTATATGCAAAATCAATCTTTTCAAACCCGTACTTCTCAAATATTCCCTCTCCTGCTTTCACTATTTCAATTATTTTTTTCTTTAACGTTCCTTCACTTTCCAATCTTTCATAATAATCTTCATCCATTTCTCTTATCCTTTCCTCAATGTATGAGTATTTTGAATTAGTATATCCCTCTTTTAAAACCTCTATTGCTCCGAGTTCTGCCATTAATGGCATTTCTCCCCTTTCAATCATATCATTATATAATCTAAATGCCATTTCCGTTTTGGCCCTCAAAAAGTCTTCATACTCTATTCCCATATTTTCCTTTATTTCTGGGAAAAAATCATCCATGTACCCATCAAGGTATTTCCTAAAATTTTCTTTCGTTTCCATTTTTTCTACTTTCTTGTTGAACAAATTTAAACTTTTACTATCTACTAACAACCATCAACCAAACCTACCTAGCTGACCCTACGGGGAGGGACAACCTCCTTGGAGGGGTCGAACATGTAGCGGTAGGTTATGTGTGTTTTACGCACACGAGCACCAATTTGTTCGGCTACGCGTCGCATGGTGGGGTTAAAATCGCCAATCCAGTTCAGCTCCAGCTCGGTGTAGCGGAACCCAGGGGCTAAAGCCCGCTTAGCGAATTCATTTACCAGCGCACCCTCAACTCCCTTTCCCTGGTGCTTTGGAACAATACCAAAAATCAGGCCAATGGCCTTGGTGCAAACCTTTTTAACTTTAAGCAAGTACAAAAAGTACAACTTGGAAAGGATATCGA
Source organism: Tenuifilum sp. 4138str (assembly GCF_041102575.1). NCBI lineage: Bacteria > Pseudomonadati > Bacteroidota > Bacteroidia > Bacteroidales > Tenuifilaceae > Tenuifilum > Tenuifilum osseticum. The sequence goes on from NZ_JBGCUE010000013.1 coordinate 100,338, forward strand.
ACTTACCGTTCAGGTGCCTTACAACCTGATTAAGGTCGGGTACCATGATAAAAAATCCAATGGGTTCGCCCTCGTAATAAGCAAAGTACATGAGCTCGGGGTCAATAATAGGCTTCATGGTTTTCATTAGAGCCATGGCGTGAGCCTCACTAATTTTCTTAACTCCGGTGTATCGGCCCCAAGCGTTGTTATAAATGGTGCGGAAATCCTCGGCAAACTTCTTTAAATTCTTTTTCGATATTGTTGTAATGGTGTACGAAGGGTTACGAGCAATACGCTCAGCCTTTTCCCAAACAACGGGGTCAACATTTTCAGAGTTAACCAACCGGTGGTAGGTGTACTGGTGGAAGTAAACCTTAAATCCATAGTTTTCGAAGAGGTTGCGGTAGTATGGCAAGTGGTAATCCATGCAGTAGTTGGGCGGGAAATCGCCATCAACCAGCAGGCCCCACCAGCGATCGCGGTCGCCAAAGTTGATGGGGCCATCCATGGCCTCCATGCCCTTTGATTTGAGCCACTCCCGGGCAGTATCGAACATCAGGTTAGCCGCCTCCTGGCTATTGATGCACTCAAAAAATCCAATGCCACCCGTTGGCTGCTCAGAGTTTTTGGCAATCTCTTTATCGTAGAAAGCAGCAATTCGGCCAACTGGTTTGCCGTTATCGTATAAAACCCAGCGGATAGCCTTGCCATGGCGGAAATGCTTGTTAACCTCGGGGTTGAAAACATTCTCAATATCCACGTCAAGCGGGCGAATCCAGTTTGGATAATCGCTGTAAAGCGAGAGCGGTAGTTCAAGAAAATCGTTACGGGTGTGTTTACTATTTACCTCTACAAGTTTGAAATTAGCCATGACAGTTAAATTTGTTTACTACGTATCAGCATTTCAGCAATCTGTAAATCGAAAGGAGTTGTAATTTTAATGTTTTCCCGGTTACCCTCAACGGTATGTATGGTGTATCCCTGCGATTCTACTACTGAGGCATCGTCGGTAAAGTAGGGTTGCTCAGGAACGTTATAGCATTCCTTAATCAGTTCCGATTTAAAAACCTGAGGGGTTTGCACAAGTAAAACACTGTTGCGGTCAAATGCTTTAGAGGTACTGCCCTCAACCAGGCGCACCGATTCAACAGGTTTGATTACGGGAATTGCAATACCTTTTTGGGCTGCAGTTGCATAGCACTCCTCAATAACCTGTTTTGAAACAAGTGGCCGAACGCCATCGTGAATGGCGACAAGGGAGTTGTTTAAAGGGATTAGGGAAAGACCATTTTTAACCGACTGAAAGCGAGTTTCACCCCCGGCAGTAAGGGTTAAATTTGCGGTAAAACTATACTCAACGCAAAGGTTTTTCCATCGCTCCATCTGGTTTTTTGGGAGAACAAGCACAATACCGGGTTTTTGGGAAAGGGACAAAAAAAGCTCAATGGTATGCATTAGAATGGGTTTACCGTTCAGGATCAGGAACTGCTTGGGGGCTTCGGAACCCATTCGTTGACCCGAGCCACCGGCAACAATAACCGCAAAACGATTAGTGCTCATAAAGTAAGATTATCGGCTCCGAAAGTTATCAAAAATTATCCCAAGTGCAATGACTTAAGGGGTTAATTCGGGATGTGTAGGAGTGGAAGGAATATGAGGGAGTTTTAGTCAGTAAAACGTGAACCGTTAATCGTGAACCGCTAATCGTAAACCGTGAATCGTAAAATGCATGAATAAAAGTTGGAATATGATGGAGTTAGAAGAAGTTAGAGGAAGTTTGAGGAAGACGAATCATGAATCGTTAAACGTAACCGTTAAAAGTGAACCGTTAAAAGTAAAAGCGTGAATAAAAGTCGGAATGAGTTGGAATGGTAGAATGTGAGGGAAGTAAATGTAGAGATAATAAAAAAACTATCTTTCCGAAAACGTTTGCGGGTTCATTAAACCGTAAAACAATGGCAAAATGTTGATTTTCAACAATTGAATGCTGATATTTGCGGGGATGCATGGTAAAAACAACATATATGGTTAAGTACAACTATGTAAAGGAGTTTGTTGAGAAACCCATTAGGACACACTGGGAACTCAACTCGCTATCGGATTTTAAAGGGGAAACCTTTACCTATGCCGATGTGGCCCGAAAAATACACTATCTCCATAAACTATATCAAATGTGGGGTGTAAAAACTGGCGATAAGGTTGCCCTTGTGGGAAGGAATAATGCTGAGTGGGGCATAGTGTATCTTTCCGTAATATCGTATGGGGCTGTTATTGTGCCAATACTACCGGATTTTTCGCCAACCGAGATACACAACATTGTAAACCATTCCGATTCCGTGCTTCTTTTTGCAGGCGATATGGTTTGGGGTGGCCTGAACCAAGCCGAAATGCCCAATCTAAAAGCAATATTCAGCATTTCAGGGTTTAACCTCCTTGTTTCAAATGATGAGGAAAGCCGAAGGCTATTTGAGGCGGCAAAATCCGCTATTACCGATGAGATGAAAAGTCTCACCCCCGACAAGGTTAACTATCCCGAAGTACCAAACAGCGAGCTTGGGGTTATCAGTTACACATCGGGCACAACAGGGTTCTCAAAGGGAGTAATGCTGCCACTCAACAGTCTTGCCGCCAATACCGATTATGCCCGAAATAACATGCACCTGGTAAAGGGCGATCAAATTGTATCGTTTTTACCGCTGGCACACGCATTTGGATGTGCTTTTGAATTTCTATTCCCATTTGCCATGGGATGTCATATTACTTTTTTAACCAAAATCCCGTCGCCCCCTATAATTCTTGAGGCATTTGCCAAGGTTCGCCCACGCTTAGTGCTGACTGTGCCCCTGGTAATAGAAAAGATTTTCAAGAAACAGGTACAGCCTAAGATTGAAACGCCCGCCATGAAGGTTTTACTCAACATTCCGTTGCTAAATAAGGTAATATTTAAGAAGATTAACGAGAAACTATCAAATGCATTTGGTGGCAATTTTCATGAGATAGTAATAGGTGGTGCAGCGCTAAACCCCGATGTAGAACGCTTCCTACGTCGTATTAAATTCAAGTATACCGTTGGGTATGGGATGACAGAATGCGGCCCGCTTATTTCGTATTCGGGGTGGCGTACCAATCCCATGGGCTCGTGCGGCAAGGTGATAAACTACCTTGAGATGAAAATAGATTCATCGGACCCATACAGCGAGGTTGGCGAAATACTGGTAAGGGGTGAGAACGTAATGATGGGCTACTACAAAAACCCCGAAGCCACCCAAAAGGCATTGGACAATGGCTGGTTACACACTGGCGATTTTGGGGTATACGATAGTAAAGGATTTATATACATAAAAGGCCGAAGTAAAAGCATGATACTTGGTCCAAGTGGTCAAAACATTTACCCCGAGGAGATTGAGGCACGGCTTAATAATATTCCTTTTGTTCAGGAATCGCTTGTGATAGAGCAAAAGGGTAAACTTATTGGGTTGATTTACCCCGATTACGAGTCGGTTCAGCAGCAAGGTATTGACCCCGATAAGTTGGAGCCGGTTCTTGAACACCATCGCCTTGAGGTAAACAAGCATCTACCCCAGTATAGCCAAATAGCCAAGCTTGTGGTTTACAACCAGGAGTTTGAGAAAACTCCCAAAAAGAGCATTAAACGGTTCAAATACCAGTACTCCGATAACTAGTGGTTTTCCGATAGTAGTAAAACCCGGAGCATTATTAGGTAAAGTATTGGAAGCATAACGGTTTGTAAAAACCTAAAGAAAAAAAAGTTGAGTATATCGCGGTAAATAAGAATACCTAGAAGGGTAATAATAGAACAATCGAGCAGGGCCAGGAAAACCCTGCTTGTTTTTTTATGAACAACTTTTGGCAGCAAGTGCTGTAGGCTAACCCCGGACATGTGGTAGAGACAAATGGTAAGAATAACAGGGGTAATAATTCCGAAAACCAAAAGAATAAAAGGCGATTGTAAAACCCTGAATGAGTATAGAATACCAAAAGATAAAAAGAGAAAAAGATTGAACGAAAACGCACCAGGCTTTTCCACCAGGTTGCGGGTCCAGAAATGCAGTATATGTTCTTTGGCTTGCTGATTCATAATGAGTTAGGCATTGATAATTTGATAAGCAAGATACGCCATATAAACCATTACTAGAATCATCCCTTCGCGTCGGTCGAACTTACGACCTGGGCCACTAACGGCAAAGACTAACATTAGAATTCCAGCAGCTATGTTTAGGGCTAAATCGAGGTTTGCACCACTGTATAGCTTAATGGGTTTTAGTCCGGCAGTAAGGCCCAATATTAGCAATATATTGAAAATGTTTGAACCTACCACATTGCCAATGGCAATATCGGGTTTGTTGCGGTATGCAGCCACAACCGAGGTGGCCAGCTCAGGTAGCGATGTTCCCGCGGCTACAATGGTTAAACCTATAATTGACTGGCTTACCCCAAGTTTTGTGGCCATATTAACAGCCCCAAGCACAATAAGCTTACCGCCTCCTACCAGAAATGCTAACCCCCCAATAACCATCAGCACCGACATCCAAAGCTTTCGGGTTTCAATTTCGGGCGAGGCTGAGGCTGGATCCTCCTTTCCAACCAGGAAATTGTAGTACATGAAAACACAAAAAAGTAAAAGTAAAACCAAGCCTGCCGACCGCGATATTACATTTAGCTCTGCTGAATCGAGGAAAACCTCATTTGAGAGCACCCATAACACTAAAGCCGAGAGTAAAAAGAAAGGAATTTCAACCTTCACAGTACTATGCTGTACACCAACCGGTTTAACCAGGGCTGCTAAACCCAGAATCATAAAAGTATTGAAAATGTTACTTCCCAAAACATTGCCAAGGGCAATATCGGAACTACCCCCTATAGCCGAAATAAGGTTAACTGACAATTCCGGAGCCGAGGTACCGAAAGCAACCACTGTTAGGCCAATGGTTAATGCTGATATACCTAAACGCTTTGCTATACTCGATGCGCCCTCAACAAGCCATGTTGCACCTAATACAAGGATTACTACCCCAAGAATAATAAATAAAAGATTCATCAGTTTTGAGTTTGAAGTAAACAGACAGGTTGATTTAAACCCAATAACAATATAAAAATAAGGTTAATCAGCGCAAAGATACAATAGATTAGGTTAACTTTGCTCGAAGTTTAACCTATAATAGTATAGCCTTGAAAAGGATATTAATTACAGTTGGCGCTTCGGTTTTGGTTTTACTTATGTTTCCACGGTGTGCCAAGGTGGTTTCGCCAACCGGAGGGCCAAAGGATACTATTCCCCCGGTTTTAGTCAATAGTAATCCAAAACCAAACGCAACCGGATTTAGCGGACAAAAAATTGTTCTGGAATTTGATGAGTTTATTCAGCTCAAGGAGCTACACCAAAAACTGTTGGTATCGCCACCTCTAAAAAGTAAACCCCAACCCAAGCAGAAAGGTAAGAAACTAGAGCTTGAGCTTACCGACACCCTAAAACCCAATACCACATATACCTTTTACTTTTCCGATGCAGTAAGGGACAACAATGAAGGCAACCCGATTAAAAATTTCATATTCTCATTCTCAACCGGGCAAACAATCGATACCCTTACCCTTTCAGGACGTGTGTTGAACGCAATTACTAATGAGCCCGTTGAAAACGCCCTTGTAATGCTTTACGATTCATTTACCGATACCCTACCCTACATTACTCTGCCCAATCATATTACAAAAACCGATAAGGACGGGAAATTCACACTGGTAAACCTAAAGCCCATAAAGTACAAGCTTGTAGTTGTTGACGATAAAAACGGCAATTACCTATATAACCAGGGTTCGGAGAGTATTGGTTTTATTTCTAATGAGGTAAACCCATCCGATAAAACCCCCAAAAGTATCAGTATAAGACTGTTCAGGGAGGAACTCCCCAACCAAATAGTTACAGGGTACGATCGTCCTGAACGCAACATACTATCCTTGAGCTTTTCTCGAAAACCTGTTGGTGGGTTTAGCCTGAAACCTATTGATAGGCTTAAATTAACGAACTGGTATGTGGTTGAACCCGATAACAATGGCGATACGCTTAAACTTTGGATAGTAAATGATGAGATAGCCAATCGTGATACCCTTATGGCTATACTTGAATACCAAAAAACAGACTCGTTATACAGGCTAAAACCACAAACCGATACATTACGATTCCTTTACTACAAGGAAGAGGTTCAACAGTCAAAGCGTAAAGGTAAGAAAGATGAAACCGCCCAGGTTAAGAAAGGTTTTACGGTTAGCACCTCTTTGCCCTCCGATAGGATGGTAATACCGAATGTACCATTTGAATTCACGCTTCCCATGCCCATTCGGAAGGCAGACAACACCAAGATATCGATTTTCAACACCACCGACAGTATAGCTGATGAGCAGATTAAATTGAAGGTAGATAGCCTGAACCCAAGGATTTTCAGATTTGAAAAGGACTGGAAACCCAATACTTCGTACAAGCTCACCATTTTACCTGGAGCTTTTGAAGACTATACAGGTCAAACCAACGATACCCTAATGTTGGAAATGATTGGTGCCGACCCTGAAAAGTATGGTATCCTAAGAATCAACCTAACTGGCGTTAGTAAGTCAGTTGTGGTTGAATTGCTGAGCGAAAAAGGCATACCTGTTGATGCAAGAACCATTCAGGGGAATGGAATTGTAGAATTCAGCTTTGTTAAGCCGGGAAAATATAGGTTACGGTTTATTGATGACTCTAACAGTAACGGGAAATGGGATTCGGGTTGCTACATGAAGCGAATTCAGCCCGAAAGGGTCATTTACTTTACCGATGAAAAAACAAAGGGAGTTATAAATATCAGGGCAAACTGGGATAGCGAGTTACAGTTCTCATTAAAACAGGAATAAGCAATGTCGGTACTAATGAATTTTGCCATGTTCCCAACCGATAAAGGGGCAAGTGTTAGCCCCTACGTGGCTAAAATTATTGAGCTGATAGGCGGGTTGGGTTATGAATTCAGGCTAACGGCCATGGGAACCATAGTTGAAACCCCCACCCTTCAGCAGGCCCTCGATGTGGTTGATAAAGCTTATAAGCTACTTGAGCCCGATTGTGAAAGGGTTTATGTGAGCATCAACCTCGATATCAGAAAAAGTGATTTAGGCCGGATTGATGGGAAAGTTAAATCGGTAACAGAAAAATTAAAAAAGTAACCAGTAGCATAGCATGATAAAAAAAAGTCTGACAGTATTACTTACCATTTTTGCCCTATCGGCATATAGTCAAACCTATGTTGGGGTAAAGGGGGGATACACCATGAGCGATATTGCTTTCTCGCCCGTTCAGAATACCCGTATGCTTTTTGCCGATGGATTCGATTACGGACTGGTTTTTAAGTACTTTAACCTGAAATACTTTGGTTTCCAGGCTGAGCTTTACATGGTAAACAGGGGTTACCGTAAGCCTATTGATTTGGCTGAGCTGGGCGATACACTTTACAAACGCGTAAACACATACATTGAACTCCCCATCTTCATGCAGGTTAGGTTTAACCTTAAGCTTTTCATGATTCATTTCAATGCCGGACCCTATATTGCATACCTGGTTCAGGCGCGCGAAGGCGATAACTCATCGGGTGAATACCAGATGAGCAATATCTCCATTAACATACTTCGCGATAATCGTATAGATTTTGGTGTACTTGGTGGTATTGGCTTAAGCCGCGATTTTAAGTGGGGAACTTTTTTTGCAGAGGGGCGAGTTGGATATGGTTATGGCGATATGCAAAAGCATACCTACACAGGAATGCCAAAGCAGTCAAAAGCTGTATTTCAAAGCGTAAACGTAGGCTACCTGTATCATTTTGGAAATAACTTAAAATAAGGATAAAACAGGCGAACCTTTTTTGCCCTCAGCATGTTTAGGTTCAAAAGTTATTTTGATGAAAAGCTGGAACGAAATACCTTACGATATACAGCGTGTAATTTCGAATACCGCAGTAGCCCCCGGCGCATATATTCTGAAGTTTAAAAAAAATAACCCCTTTATTGCAGGCCAAGTGCTTGCCTTGGGTGTTTCCAAGGAAATAGAACCACGGTATTATAGCATTGCCTCGGCCGAAAACGACGAGCTGATATCGATACTTTATACTGAAAGGGTTGAAGGGAAACTAACACCCATGCTGTCGCTCTTAAATCTAGGCGAAAACATAATGGTTTCCAAACCATTTGGAACCTTTACTCATATCAAGCCTTCGCCCGTATTCATTGCTGCAGGAACAGGAATTGCCCCATTCATGTCGATGTTGCTTACGGGTAAGGCAAGCGGAGTTACCCTCATACATGGTGCGCCCTACCCCGAATACTTTTACTACTCCGATACTCTAATAGGTAGGCTTGGCGAAAACTACATCCGATGCTGCTCACGTTGCCAGCCCGGATGCCTGTTTGTGGGGCGCGTAACTGACTTTGTGAAACAGTGGAACGACCTGGATGTCAATAGGCCATACTACCTTTGCGGTAGTGCCGAGATGGTTGTGGAAACCCGCGATATACTGATATCGAGAGGCGTTCCTGTGAGCAATATAAATTCGGAGATATACTTTTAGCTGATGGTTCCACTTTACGGAAAAACGCTCGATGAGCTTAAATCGATAGTAACAGCCGAAGGGCTTCCGTCGTTTACGGCATCCCAAATAGCCGATTGGCTTTACCATCACCATGCCGAAAGTATCGATGAGATGACCAATCTATCGAAAAAGGCCAGGGAGATGCTTTCAGCAAAGTATACCGTAGGGTTATCCAAACCCGAAAGGGTTTCGGAATCGGCCGATGGTACCAAAAAGTATCTGTTTCCTGTAGCCAATAACCGTTTCGTTGAGGCTGCCTATATTCCTGATGATGACCGGGCAACCCTTTGCGTTTCTTCGCAATCGGGCTGTAAGATGGGTTGCCTGTTTTGCATGACTGCAAAGCAGGGATTTCAGGGAAATCTTTCGGCTGGTGAAATACTGAACCAGCTGCGCAGCGTCCCTGAGTTTAAAAATGTGACAAACATTGTGTACATGGGGATGGGCGAACCATTCGATAACCTCGAGAATGTTCTTAAAAGCCTTGAAATTCTTACCTCAAAGTGGGGAATGGGCTGGAGCACCAAGCGCATTACGGTTTCAACCATTGGTCTTATCCCTGCCATGAACCAGTTCCTTGAAAAGTCAAACTGCCACTTAGCCATTAGCCTTCACACTCCGTTTGATGATGAGCGCCGGATGCTTATGCCTATCCAGAATGTTTACCCAATAGCCGATGTGGTTGATGAGCTCAAAAAGTACCGATTTAGCGACCACCACAGGGTGTCGTTTGAGTATATAATGTTTGATGGGCTAAACGATACCCCGCGCCACGTAAAGGAACTGGTGAAGCTGCTTAATGGGATAAACTGCCGGATAAATCTAATCCGATTCCATCCTATCCCCGATTCACCGCTCCGTACCTCACCCGACGAGCGCATTATACAGTTTCGCGATTCGCTAACCGCCAAGGGCATATTTACCACAATCCGTGCCTCGCGTGGGCAGGACATTCAGGCTGCATGTGGATTGTTATCAACCAAGGCGCTACAGGAAAAACGTTAACCGTTAACCGTGAGCCGTGAACCGTTAAACGGAATCTAATTTGTCATTCCGAGTCCCGATATATCGGGATAGACTATGCAGAGGAATCTTTATTACGATTTAAAGCGTGAGCTGTTAAGCGAAGTAGAACAGCAACTACAACGCCTGTCATCCTGAGCCTGTCGAAGGATCTCCCCTTTATGGTAAAGGAGATGTTTCGCTAACGCTCAACATGACAATACCCTCACGAACAACTTTCAACTCAAAAAAAAGGGCACCGCAAGGCGCCCTTTCTATCTTGTTATCCTGAATTATTTCAGGTTGTGGGTTTTAACAAATTTCTCAAGAACACCCTTAAGGTCGGGTAAGCCTATCTCAGCCAAATCGTAGAATACACGGGTGGTAGGTTTCTTGATGTTGATAATACGGCTGAGGTCAATTGGGGTACCAATAATAACGGTATCGCAATCGGTGTTGTTGATGGTGGCTTCAAGGTCCTTGAGCTGTTGCTCACCGTAGCCCATGGCAGGAAGAACACGGCCAATGTTGGGGTAAATACGGTAGGTTTCCTGTAGCTTACCAACAAGGTAAGGACGAGCATCAACCTCTTCGCTTGCACCAAACTTGCGGGCAGCAATGGTACCAGCACCAATCTTCATTTCACCGTGGGTTAAGGTTGGGCCGTCCTCAACAATTAGGCAACGCTTACCATCGATAAGTTCGGGCTTGTCAACCTTGATGGGCGAAGCGCCGTCAACCACAATGGCTTTGGGGTTGGTTTTGCGAATGTTCTCACGAACAATCTGAATACCCTCGGGCGAAGCTGAATCCATCTTGTTGATAACAACAACATCGGCCAGGCGAAGGTTAACCTCACCGGGATAGTAGCTAACCTCATTACCGGCACGGTGTGGGTCAACCACGGTGATGGTAAGGTCGGGTTTGAAGAAAGCAAAGTCGTTGTTACCGCCATCCCAAAGGATAACATCGCAACCGCTGGGGTCTTTTTCAGCTTCGCGGAGAATGGCCTCGTAATCAACACCAGCGTAGATAACGTTACCGCGCACTACGTGTGGTTCATACTCCTCCATTTCCTCAACTGTACATTTGTGTTTCTTTAGGTCGTCAACGGTAGCAAAGCGCTGTACCTTTTGGGCAACCAAATCGCCGTAAGGCATAGGGTGACGAACTGCAACCACCTTAAGACCAAGCCCCATAAGGTACTCAATAACCTTGCGCGAGGTTTGCGACTTGCCGCAACCAGTACGGGTAGCCACAACGGCAATAACCGGCTTGGTGCTCTTTAGCATGGTTTCATTGGGGCCAAGTAACATGAAGTTAGCGCCGGCAGCGTTAACTATTGAGCTAAGGCGCATTACATGCTGATAGTTCACATCGCTGTAGGAGAATACGCAGTCGTGAACGTTTTTTTCCTTGATAATCTTAGCAAGATTTTCTTCAGCCTCAATGGGAATTCCATTGGGGTAAAGTTTCCCGGCCAGCTCAGCAGGGTATTTACGACCATCGATATCGGGAATTTGAGCAGCGGTAAAGGCAACAACGTTGTACTCCTCTTTATCACGGAAGAAAGTGTTGAAGTTGTGAAAATCTCTTCCGGCTGCTCCGATAATAACTACATTACGTCTCATAAGGACCTCCTTTGATATTTTGTTTAGATTTAGGTTTTACAATTCTCAAAAATAATTTTTTAAAATTCAAAATGTTCCCCTCAAAAATTTTACGTTTCTCTCGATCTTGAATTGATTTATATAAAAGACAGACTATTAGATTGTTAGGCAAATATTTTGTAAAATATGTTAAGAAACATATTTTTGGTATTAAGGGAAAAAAATGCCCCGATTTTTTAGAATCGGGGCAAAATGTTGTAATGGGAATGAATTAGTAAACCTCGATATCGTAAGGAATACGAGCCTGAACGCCCTGATTGTTAAGCATACTCTTAATGCGATTGTATGCTTTGAACGACAAACCGAGTTCGTCCTTTAGCATCCAAGCCTTTGCTTCGGCCGACATATCTTCCATAAGCTGCTCAAACAGCTTTTTCTGCTTTGGTAGCTCAACAAGGCGGTAGTTTTCTAACCCAGCCTTTTCGGCGGCAAGCTTAATGGCATCGGTTAGGCCACCAAACTCATCAACAAGCTTTATGTCCTTGGCGTTAACGCCGCTCCACACCCTGCCTTGTCCAATGGCATCGACCTGTTCAACAGGAATACCACGGCCTGCGGATACATGACCAATAAAGGTTTGATAGGTTTGCTCAATGAACATCTGGCCTACGGCCTTTTCTTCAGCGGTCATTGGGCGGAACACACTAAAGAAATCGGCATGGTCGTTGGTTTTAACAACATCAACGGTAATGCCCAATTTATTGTCGAGCGCTTTTTGCAGGTTGAAGAACAAGCCGAATACGCCAATTGAACCCGTGATAGTGGTTGGGTTGGCCATAATGGTTGTAGCAGGGGCTGCAATGTAGTATCCACCCGATGCAGCCACATCGCCCATGGAAACAATAACAGGCTTAACCTTTGCGGCTAAATCAACCTCACGCCATATAACCTCTGAGGCTAACGCACTTCCGCCGGGAGAGTTGATACGGAAAACTATGGCTTTAATCGAGCTATCGCGCCGTGCCTTGCGAATGGTTCGTGAAAGACCCTCGGAACCGATATTATCATCGTCACCTTCACCCATTCCAATCTCGCCGCTTGCATAAATAACGGCAATTTTATTCTTTGAGAATTTGCGTTTGGCAACCTCGGGGGCTTTAAAGTATTTTTTCAGCTCAATGCTGCTGATATCCTTCTTTTCCTCAATGCCAAGCTTGGTTTTTAGGGTTGCAATAAGCTCATCCTTATAGATTAGACCATCGACCAGCTTATTTACCAGCGCCTTTTTGGCATTGAATATCTCCATGTTGTTGGCCAAGCTGTTAAGCTTATCGGCAGATATGCCTCGGGTTTCGGAAATTCCCTTAACCCATTGGTTCCAAATGGATGAAACGTAGGTTAGCGTTTGCTCGCGGTTTTCGGGGCTCATCTTATCGAGCATAAATGGCTCAACGGCGCTTTTAAATTTACCATGGCGGAGTATTTGTGGCTCAACACCCAGCTTTTCCAAGGTTTTCTTAAAGAACATTACCTCGCTTCGCAAGCCAAGCCACTCAATCATACCCTCAGGGTTAAGGAAAACACTATCAGCTACCGATGCCAGGTAGTATGCTTTTTGGCTGTAAGTATCGCTGTATGCATAGATGAACTTGCCCGACGATTTAAAATCGATGAGCGCGTTACGGATTTCCTCGGTGGTGGCTGCGCCTGCATTAACGGCGTCGAGTTCAAGCAGAATACCCTTGATGTTGGAATCCTCCTTGGCATTGGCAATTGCTTTTAGGATTTGGTTCAACCCTATTGGGCTATTGGGTTGAAACGAAGTAAAATCGAAGCCCTTGAAGGGGTCTTCGCTACCGCGGTCAACTATTTCCTGTTTTAGATCGACGTAAAGGATTGAATTGGGCTCTACCTTAACCTCTTTTTTATCGGCCGAGGAAACAATTGCTCCAACAATCCCAAGGAACATCAAAAAGATTACTATTGATGAGATTACTATGCCCACTATTGTGGCAAGTACATACTTGAAAAATTGTTTCATAGTGATTGAGATTTAGTGATTCATTATTAAATAAGACTATTTTAAGTTGATAAAGTTACAGAAAAAAGGGTGAATTTTTAAATTATAATTTAATGTTGTTTAGTTAAGGGAATTTGTCATGTTGCGCGCAAGCGAAACATCACGCTATTGTGCTGAGTCCCGATTTATAGGGATAGGCTTCGCCGAAGCATCTCTTTGCTCTTTTTTCTTCAATCCTTTGATGAGATCCCTCGACTTTGCTCGGGATGACAAAACCCTATCTTCCTTTCTGCTTCCTTGTCATGCTGAGCTAGCCGAAGCATCGCTTTACCTTCAACCCTTTAATTCTTATTGTTTTTTTTGGAAACCGCTCTTTGCGGTGCTTTTCTGTTGCGATGCAACGTTTCACACTTGCTCTTTGGCATATGCATTGCGTACATCGCTATACATGTAGGAATAACCATGGTGTTACAAATATTACGCCCCTACGGGGCTGGAAGCGTTGTTCGTTGTTCGTGGGATATGACCTAACCCCAGCACTTTTCCCTGGGGGAATGGAGCGGAAGAAGCAGGCAGTGGCATAAAAGCCTGACCCGGCAATGGGTCGGGGGTGGAACGTGGCGGTGGGTCTAGAAAGCGATACCATATGAGCCACGCTGCAGGCGTGGCGAATAGTATCGCGTGGCAGTTCCACCCGCGGGGTACCCATCGGGTCGGGCTTTTCAGCCTTGATTTTCTTTGGTTCTTTCTTGTATCAAGACAAGAAAGAACATGTAAGCTGCCATTTACCATACTTTTCTGTTGCTATACAAAGCTTCACCTATGCTCTTTAGAAAATGTATTGCTTGCATCGCTATACATGTGGGAATACTCATTGTGTTAAAAATATTACGCCACAATGGGGCTGGAAGCGGTGTTCGTTGTTCGTGAATCGTTGTTCGTGAAACTATTGTCATGTTGAGCGCGAGCGAAACGTCTCATGGGGTCGATTAGAGATCCTTCGCTGCGCTCAGGATGACAGGCATGTATATTTTTGTTAACTAAACAACATTGATAGATAATTCATCATTATTAAAACGAGAGTAAAAATCATTGAAATCTAAAAAATTCACTTTGAGATATTTCACCATTTTATCCTTTAACCTTTATCCTTAATTCCGCTTTACCGGTTCTTAATTTTTCAACTAAACTCAGCCTCTCGTAAAGTCGTTCATGCAGAGCATGCTTCTCCCCCTTTATTTTTTGCTGTATAAATTATTTTCTACCTTAGCAAAACCATAATTGGCGCATATTTTGCAAAAGGAAGGTATGAGGTTTGGTAAAATAGTATTAACCTTTTCGGTTTCTGTATTTCTGATAACCGCAAGGGCACAGGAAATTTTGCCCGGTGCTCGATTGATGAGCAACTACCTTCCGTTAATTCAGGGTAAACGGGTGGCTGTTGTAGCCAACCATACCACTTTGGTTGGTTCAAAGCACCTGGTCGATACTCTGCTTTCAGCTGGTGTAACCATAAAAAAAATATTTAGCCCGGAGCATGGCTTTCGGGGCGATATTGAGGCTGGCGAGCTTATTGGAAACTATACCGATAAGGTTACGGGTTTACCTGTAATTTCGCTGTATGGCGGAAGTAAAAAACCCAAACCAACTGACCTGAGCGATGTTGATGTTGTAATTTTTGATTTGCAGGATGTTGGAGTCAGGTTTTACACCTACATCTCAACCATGCATTACGTAATGGAGGCCTGCGCGGAAAATAACAAGCCGTTGATTATACTCGATAGGCCAAACCCTAACGGTTTTTACGTTGATGGGCCAGTGCTGGACACCGCTTACCGCTCGTTTGTGGGAATGCATCCTGTACCCCTGGTTCACGGTATGACCATTGGTGAGTTTGCCCAAATGATAAACGGTGAGGGCTGGTTAAAGGGGAAAATTCAGTGTAACCTCACAGTTATTCCCTGTAGGGGTTACACCCACAGCATGACCACTGCCCTACCCGTTCGCCCCTCCCCTAACCTCCCCAATCACCTTTCCATTCTGCTTTACCCTTCGCTTGGGCTGTTTGAGGGGACGGTGGTAAGCGTAGGCCGTGGAACCGATTACCCCTTCCAGGTTTTTGGCTTCCCAAATTTCCCCGATAAGGGTTTTAGGTACATACCGGTTGAGAAACGTGGGGCAAGCTTGAATCCGCCCTACAAGGGTAAACCGGTTTACGGAATCGATCTAAGGGACTACTCGGTAAACTACTTTCTGGATCGCCGCGAGATAATTCTCGATTGGCTAATATACTCCTACAACAACTATCCTGAAAAAGATAAGTTCTTCAATAACTTCTTCAACCTGCTTGCCGGAACTAGCGTGCTGCGCCAGCAAATAGAAAACGGGTTAACCCCTTCGGAAATTAGAGCCACCTGGCAGCCAGCGCTTGAGCAGTTCAAACTGCTCCGAAAAAAATACCTGCTTTACCCCGATTTTGAATAACTTTGACACCTGATTACTGTAAAAGAATGGCAAAGAAAAATACACACTATGTGGTTTGGGAAGGGTTAAAACCTGGCATTTATGGGAGTTGGGAGGAGTGCCAAAGGCAAATAAAGGGTTTTCCGGGTGCAAAGTATAAAGGATTTCCAAGCATGCTTGCCGCACAGCGTGCCTATGATATGGGTTACTTGGCATACAATAGCATGAACCCCGAGCAGGAAGCGCTGTTTAATGTTAACGAGAATACCCCTAAACCAATATACCCCTCATTGGCTGTTGATGCAGCCTGGAATACTGCAACTCTTGAGATGGAATACCAAGGGGTAGATTGCCAAACCGGCAAGCTGATTTTCCATCAAGGACCTTTCCCCGACGCTACCAATAACATAGGCGAGTTCCTTGCCATTGTTCATGGGTTAGCGCATCTGAAAAAGTTGAATAGCGAAATACCCATTTACACCGACTCCATGACTGCCATAAGTTGGGTTAGGGCAAAGAAAGCACGTACCAAACTTATTCAAACGGAAAGGAATAAGAATCTCTTTGAACTACTGGAGCGAGCCGAAAAATGGTTAAGGGAAAACACATGGAAAAACCCTTTGCTTAAATGGGAAACCCAGTACTGGGGCGAAATCCCTGCCGATTTTGGTCGAAAGTAAACAAAATGACAACTACAAGTGAGTTTTGAAAGCTACATAGCAAAACGATTCCTAAGCGGTTCCGATAGCCAAAGCCTATCGAGGCCATTTATCCGTATTACCATTGCCTCAGTAGCCCTGAGCGTGGCCGTTATGATTGTGGCCATAGCCGTTATTACCGGCTTTAAAAGGGAGATTAAACAAAAGGTTGTGGGTTTTGGAAGCCATATTCAAATAACAAACTACGACAGTAACCAATCGCTTGAAACCAACCCCATACCAACAAACCTTCCGGTAATTGATGAGGTAAAAAAAGTAAAAGGGGTTAGGCATATTCAGCGGTTTGCCATTAAGGCAGGTATCATAAAGACCGACACCGATATTCAAGGAGTTGTCCTAAAGGGAATAGATTCCGATTTTGATTGGACTTTTTTCCAAAAGAACCTGGTTGATGGGGCGATTTTCAAAATTACCGACTCAACCACAACCGCTGCCTCGCTTATTTCCAAAACGCTGGCAAACCTTTTAAAGTTAAAGGTAGGCGATACCTACGATATGTTCTTTGTTCAAGAACCACCCCGTTATAGAAGGTTTACGGTTGCTGGTATTTACGATACCAAAATGGTTGAGTTCGATAAAATGTTTGTGCTTTGCGACATTAAGCACATCCAGAGGCTCAACGGGTGGAACCAGAACCAGGCCACAGGATTTGAGGTTTTGGTTGATGATATCGATAGGGTTGATGACCTATGGGTTGAGGTTGATGATATTGCAGGCTTTGTTTTCCTCGACGATGGCTCAAGGCTAAAGGTTCAAAGCATTATCGATAAGTACCCAAATATTTTTGACTGGTTGAACCTGCAGGATATTAACGCTGCCGTTCTAATTGTTTTAATGTTGCTAGTGGCAGCAATAAACATGATTTCGGGCTTACTCATTATTATTCTGGAAAAAACATCTACCATTGGCCTTTTGAAATCGATGGGAACATCGAACCGTAGCGTTAGAAAGATATTTTTAATACAGTCGGCGTTCATTATGATACGCGGACTTTTAATAGGAACTGCAGCGGGTTTGATACTTTGTTTTTTGCAAAAGCAGTTTGGTATAGTTAAGCTCGATGAGGCATTTTACTTCCTATCCGAAGTGCCCATCAACATTGTTTGGTGGCATGTAATTGTTTTGAATGTTTTAGCCTTTGCCGTTGGGGTGGCTATGCTGGTGGTGCCATCGATGGTAATTTCGCGGATTAGCCCCGATAAAACACTTAAATTTGAGTAGTAACTTTATCAGTAAAACCATGCAAAAGCTTCGTCTTTTACTTTTGCCCTTTTCGTTGCTTTATTGGTTTGCAGTAAAGATTCGAAACCTCCTTTTTGATATCAATGTTCTGCGCAGCTTTGAGTTCGACCTTCCAACCATTTGTGTTGGTAACATAACCGTGGGGGGAACAGGCAAAACCCCGCATACCGATTACCTTATTAGTTTACTAAAAAACAACTATAAAACGGCATTGCTAAGCCGTGGGTATGGTCGTAAAACCAAAGGTTTCAGAATTGTTGAGCAATCTTCGCTGGCCGTTGAGGTAGGCGATGAACCCCTTCAGCTTAAGCTCAAACACCCCGATGTTGCCTGTGCCGTGCATGAGGACAGGCTAAACGGTGTGGTGGAGGTAATGGGCTCGTTCCCTGAGACCGAGGTTGTTGTTCTGGACGATGCCTTCCAGCACCGTTGGATAAAAGCTGGGCTTAACATACTAATGGTGGATTACAACCGACCGGTTTACGCCGATTTCTTTTTGCCTGCCGGGAATCTCCGCGACAGCATCTCGGAGATTAAGCGGGCCAATATTGTTATAGTGAGCAAATGTCCCGATAACCTTACAACCCATGAGCAAAAGTTAATAGCCAAAAGGCTTAAAATCAAGCAAAACCAGGATATTTATTTTACCTCAGTGAGCTATGGTAAGCCAAAGGCTGTTTTTAGTAATTACGAAGACTGTAAATTTAATCCAAATGAAACCATCTTCGCTTTATCAGGAATAGCAAATCCCAAGCCATTTATCCATCAACTCGAAAAAAATTATAAATTGGTAGGAAAGAAGACCTTTGCCGACCATCATAATTTTACGGTTAAGGAAATTCTATCTATTTTTGAGGTCACCTCAAACGATGTAAAGCTGGTAACCACCGAAAAGGATGCAGCTCGTATTCGTGGGCTAAACCTGCCATCGGATGTAAAAAGTAGGATTTACTACTTGCCGCTTGAGGTTTACTTTATCAATAACAACGAAAATAGGTTTAACAGTCAAATACTCAATTATGTTGGAGAAAATAAACCAAACAGTAACCTATATCAAGAGTAAGGTTACCATTGAGCCCGAAGTGGGGATTATACTTGGAACCGGTTTGGGTGGCTTAGTTCGTGAAATTGAAAATCAACAGGCATTGGAGTATAAGGATATACCTAACTTTCCTGTTTCCACTGTTGAAGGACACTCGGGACGATTAATATTTGGCACCCTTGGCGGTAAAAAGGTTGTAGCCATGCAGGGCCGCTTCCACTACTACGAGGGTTACGATATGAAACAGGTAACCTTCCCGGTTAGGGTGATGAAGTTCCTTGGCATTAAGTATCTTTTTGTATCAAATGCCAGCGGGGGTGTAAACCCCGACTTTGAGATTGGCGATTTGATGATAATTAACGACCATATCAACCTAATGCCCAATCCGCTCTTAGGGCCCAATATCAATGAGCTTGGACCCCGTTTCCCCGATATGCATAAACCCTACGATCACGATTTGATTGCCTTAGCCCAAAAGATTGGGGCTGAACTGGGCTTCAAATTGCAGATTGGATGCTACGTGGGAACTACCGGCCCAACCTTTGAAACACCTAAGGAATATCAGTATTTCCGTATTATTGGCGGTGACACAGTGGGCATGTCAACCGTTCCGGAAGTTATTGTTGCCCGTCACATGAACCTGCCTGTGTTTGCCATATCCATTATTACCGATTTGGGTGTTCCAGGCAAAATTGTTGAGGTGTCGCACGAGGAGGTTCAAAAGGTAGGAGCCATGGCCGAACAAAAGATGACAAGAATTTTCAAGGAGATGCTCACAAGGCTATAATCCTTAATGCTATTCGCAAGGGAGAGGCTACCTGTTTAGGGTGGCCTTTTTTATTAAGTTGATGGTTGATAGTTGATGGTTGATAGTTGATGGTTGATAGTTGACGGTTGACGGTTGTTCGTGAGTGTATTGTCATGTTGAGAGCTAGCGAAAAATCCTAATACATAGTCGTCCCTTAAAAAGTCGGGTTTAAATTTTTTCTTGAGGATAAAAAAAACATGGGAAGGGGAAAGGAGTGCATG
>NZ_JBGCUE010000014.1 GCF_041102575.1 Tenuifilum sp. 4138str
CCATTCCGAACAGGGCAGTTAAGCCCGCCAGCGCCGATGGTACTGCGTCACAGCGGGAGAGTAGGTCGCCGCCCCCCCCTTACGCCCCGCGGGATTACCCCGCGGGGCTTTTTTATTTTGGTACCCGTCCAAGCCTAACGCTGCGCCTAGGCCATAAAAAAAGGAATTTTTACTACATTTACTGAAGGCTACCGGGCGGAGCGGCGTATGCCGCACGCGTTTAAAAACGAGCGGGAGTGAGGGTAGTAAAGCGTAAGAAGTAATTGTCACGGACTACAAGTCCGCGCAAGCAATGGCGGGTGAAATGTTAATGTTACCGCACGGATTGGCTTTGCCGAACTCCCTTCGGTCGGTTGCAAATCCGCGCGAGCGGGGGGTTAAACACCATGTCAGCCTGAAATATGTCCATTAAGCCAAAAATTATTTTTGAAAAATATAAACAAATAATAAAATGCGAATGACTATGAAAAACAAGATTTATTTTTTATTAATATTATTGCAAATAAGTTGCAGTAATAAAAGTCAAAATAAATTTACTTTTGATAAAATGCCATTAGATACTACAAAGTGGTGTGCAACAGATACTATTTTAATTGATTTAAATCAGGATAAAATTAAAGATGTGATTTTGGTATTTGATAAATATAGAGGAATGGTAAGGCCAGATGATATCCAAACGCTTATTCTTTTTTATTTAGGTAAGAAAGATTTTAAGTATTCTTTTATAAGTAAAGCAGAAAAAATTATTTATTCCCCGTATTATAAAATTATTAAAAAAAATAATGGGTTTTATATTCAACAAGAAAGCATGGATGATTATAAAATATCCCAAACTTTTTTTAAATATGAAAATGGATTTATTGTAGCTTATAAAGAAATAATAATTCAAAAAATTGAAAAAGGAATAATCGATGAAAATACAGGAGAGGTTATAACAACAAGTGTTAAAATTGATACAATTAGTAACCAAAATATTAATATATTAGCAGATGAATATAATTTTAACAGATTAATAAGGTGATAGTAATATTAGAGCTTATAAATTTTTTGTAAACACACCCACCTATCCAAAGTCTAAATCATTGCAGATTAGCGCATTTCTTCGATTACGCCGAGCTGCAAAAACTACATTAAGGTCACCAGTAGGCTACCTGCCTTTACCACCACCGATTGGGACGTAAACGGCAATGGAGTATTCGACAACACCGACCCTGTTCGGCCGAGGTTGTAAAAAGCAATAAACGAACCGCGTTCGGTGGCGGTTGCACCGCCGTCGCGCTATCAGCAACAGGCTGCGCCTGAGTTTTTTATAATTTCCTCCCCGCTCGCGCGGATTTACCTTCGGTGAGCTCCCTTCGGTCGGTTGTAATCCGTGCGGTTATTGTTCGGCAAAGCCAATCCGTGCGGTTATTTCAATAAAGCATAGTTGAAATAAACAATAAAAAGTAATAAGAAGTATTTGTCACGGGCTACAAGCCCGCGCCAGCAATGAGCCGGCAATGAGTGGCGTATGCCGCACGCGTCCATAGACGCACGCGTACGAGAGTTTCCCTGTTCGGCCGAGGCTGTTAAAAGTAATAAACGAACCGCGTTCGGCGGCGGTTGCACCGCCGTCGCGCTATCAGCAACAGGCTGCGCCTGAGTTTTTTATAATTTCCTCCCCGCTCGCGCGGATTTGCAATCCGTGCGGTTGCTGTTCGGCAAAGCCAATCCGTGCGGTTATTTCAATAAAGCATAGTTGAAATAAACAATAAAGAGTAAGAAGTATTTGTCACGGACTACAAGTCCGCGCCAGCAATGAGTGGCGTATGCCGCACGCGTCAAAAGACGTGCCTTTACTTTGTAAAATAATATTTCACTAAATTTATTGAGAGGAAAGCGGAGGTGAACTATGAGACGCGCTAAGTTCATGGTTTATTTCGCGCAACAGTCCTCCGCCTCCCTCTGCAACCGTTGAATGGCCTTAGATAGAATGATAGACTTGCAGGTCTAGTAAAGGCTTTAAGGAAATTCAACATTTGTTTTACCCCTAAAAACAAAGGTATGAAAAAATTTTCCACACACGTCGGGATTGATGTATCAAAGTCGACTCTGGATGTTTGCATCCTAAAGGCTGAGGGAATGAGCGTTGTCGGCATGTCGGTTGTTCCAAATACCCAGCAGGGCATACGGAGGGTTTTCCGCGAGCTAAGGCACCTCAACGCTTATGGCGACGACACCCTGTTCTGCTTTGAGAACACGGGGGTCTACTCCGTGCCGCTTTGCCTATGCCTGTCCGAGGCGGGGCTCCCCTACTGGGAGGTTCCCGCCCTGGAGATCAAGAAGTCCAAGGGCATTACCCGGGGCAAAACGGACAGGACTGACGCGCAGGATATTGCACGGTACAGCGTTAGAAGTCTCGATAAGTTTAAGGCCTCCTCCATGCCCGAGGTAGAGATCCAGCGGATGAAGGTGCTATTCGCGGAGCGGGATAAGACGGTACGTGCGCTGAAACTTTTCGAGAGCACCACGGAGGGCGCGGCGTTCCTTCCCCCATCAATCTACAAATCCGTTGAATCCCAGAACCGAAAGACCATTGCGTACCTCCGGAAGGCCCTGAGGGCAATCGATGCTAAAATCCGGGGCGTTCGGGAGCGGAACGAGCCGTTGAACGCACAGTACAACCTGCTAAGAAGCGTTCCGGGTATCGGGGATGTGACCGCAACGTACATGATTATCGCTACCGGTGGCTTTAAGCGGTTCGGAAGCTGGAGGAAATTTGCCTGCTACTCCGGAATAGCCCCCTTCCAGTACGCATCGGGCTCAAGCATAAGGGGCAAAACGCGGGTTAACCATCTCGCGGATAAAAAGATGAAATCGCTGTTGAACATGGCCGTGCTGTCGGCCGTCAAGCACGACCCAGAGCTGAAGGAGTACTACGAACGAAAAAAGCACGAGGGCAAGAACCCCATGCTGGTGCTCAACAACATCCGCTGCAAAATAGTGAGCAGAGCCTTTGCTGTTATAGACAGAGCTTCGCCGTATGTCAATTTAAAAAAATTTGCGGCCTAGTATTTTTTCCTTGCTTTTTATCATAGAATGCGCGAACGAGAGTATACAGACTCGCGCAAGCCAGAGTATTCACCAAGTTAAACCATATTGTCCGTATTCAATCAAAACCTTAAAATAGCATTATGCAAAGGTTAGCACATTTATTACTAGCAGTTTTGGTTTTGGTTTTATTGTCGTCGTGGGGTGGAACCGGGCATTACATCATTAGCCTTGAGGCAAGCCGATCGTTCAACACGGAAATGCAACAGTTTGCCGATTGGGCAAACTACCTGGCCGGCCATGCATCGGATGCCGATAACCGTAAAAGTTCCGATCCTACTGAGGCTCCAAAGCATTACATCGATATTGATAACTATACGGAATTTCTTACCAACCAGCCGATGCCCCTGAGTTTGTCCGAAGCTGTTAGCAAGTATGGTAATAGCTTTGTGGTTGACAATGGTATATTGCCCTGGGCAACCAAAGTAACCTACGATTCATTGGTTATTGCTTTACGGAACGGCAGGATTGATAGGGCTAAGCTGCTGGCCGCTGATCTTGGTCACTATGTAGCCGATGGGCATATGCCGCTGCATCTGACCAAAAACTACAATGGTCAGCTTACCGGCAACACCGGAATACACTCCAGGTATGAGTCAACAATGATTAACGCCCATGCCGATGAGTTCTATAATAGTCAGCCCCGTGAGATAGTCTTAGTTCAGAATGTTCAGCAATACATATTTGATTACATCTACTTCAACTATCAGTACGTAGATTCAATACTGGAGGCCGACAACTATGCCAGGAGCATCAATCCCGATTACAGCTCATCGGCATACAGGGATACTCTTTGGGTAAAGACAAAAGGTTTTACAAAAAGGTTATTTGCGGCTGCATCGCAACGATTGGCTGAGCTGATTTACAGCGCATGGGTTGAGGCCGGAAGGCCATCGGTAACAAGCACTGCCGAGGTTAACCTTGATAGGGCTACAATGTATGTTTATCCGAATCCCACCAATGGACAAGTAAATGTCACCTATAGCAATTCGGGCGGTGAAAATTATTACCTGGAGATTTTCGATATGCTTGGCAATACTTTAAAACGATACAGTCTGAATTCAATATCGAGCTCATCGGGTCACCTAACCGAAAACCTGAATTTTCCCTCAGGGGCTTACCTCTTTAGGTTGAGCAACAATAACATTAGCATTACTCAGAGAGTTATAGTCCAAAAAAATGATTGAAATCATGGTTTAATCATTGGTTATTAAACTAACTTTGCATTAAGCAAACGCATTGACCATGAAAAAATCGGATTTAGCGATAATATCGATCGGAATAGTTGTAGCGTTTGGGCTATGCGGTTATTTAATAGGCCAGTCGATTGAAAACTTTAGGAATGGCGACCGTACCATTCTGGTAAAAGGTTTTGCCGAGCGTGAGGTAAAAGCCGATTTGGCAGTTTGGAGCATAAGCTGCCGTGCGGCCAGCAACGATTTGGTTGAAGGGGCTAAACGTATTGAGCAGGATCAGAAGAAGATCATCGATTTCCTTGTGGCTAAGGGAATTGGCAAGGAAGAGATTATCAGCCGCGAAATTCGAGTTAACGATAGGTTAGCCAATGAGTATGGCGGCTACGACAATGTAAACTTTAGGTATGTGATTGTTAAGGTGCTCCAGGTTCGAAGCACGAATGTGGACAGGGTACAGGAGGTAAGCCGCCTAACCGATGAGCTTGTCCGTGCCGGTGTGGTTATAAGCCAGAACGATTACTCCAATAACCTCCAGTACTACTTTACCAAGCTAAACGATATTAAGCCCAAAATGCTTACTGAGGCTACCCAGAATGCCAGGGAGGCAGCAATCTCCTTTGCCAGTGAGAGTGGAGTTAAGCTTGGCAAACTTAAAAGGGCAAGCCAGGGGCTGTTTACCATTGTCGACAGGGATCAGTCGCTCTCGGGTGGCGATAGCTTTGCCTCAGGTAACAGCGATATTGTAAAAAGGGTTAGGGTAGTAATTAGCGTTGAATACTCAATAAAGTAACCATAAGTTTAACCATTAATTTTGAATTGTTATGTTCAATAAGATGATTGCATCAATGCTTCCGTACTTTCCCAAGAAGCTGGTGTGGATTTTTTCAAAACGTTACATTGCCGGCGAAACCATTGCCGATGCCATTAGGGTTTCCAAGGAACTGAATGCTCAAGGGATAAAGGTAACCATTGATATTCTGGGTGAATTCATAAAGGATTTAGGTGAGGCCGAACGTAACAAAATGGAGTATCTGGAGCTTATTGATACCATTCAGAAGGAAAACATAGATGGTAACTACTCATTGAAACCCACCTCGTTTGGGCTGTTAATTGATAAGGAGATTTGCTACAACCATATCCGTGAAATTGTTGCTAAGGCTGCGTCGTACGGTAATTTCATCCGTATCGATATGGAGGACTCGCCCTGCACCAGCATGGAGATTGAACTCTACCGTAGGTTAAAAGCCGAGTTCCCCAAAAATGTTGGTTTGGTATTCCAGGCATACCTAAAGCGTACGCTTAAGGATTTGCAGGATTTAATGGATATCCATACCGATGAGCATCCTAACAACTATAGGCTTTGCAAGGGGATTTATGTTGAGCCGGCTGAAATTGCCTACAAGAAATACGAAGAGATTAACCAGCATTTCCTCGAGGATCTTGAATTCCTACTGAAAAACGGCAACTATGTAGGTATTGCTACTCACGATAAACCAATTATTGAGGGAGCGTATAAACTGATTGAGAAGTATAATGTACCCAAGAATAAGTATGAGTTTCAGATGCTTTACGGTGTTACCCCTGAACTCCGGAAATCGATAGTTGATAGGGGGCACACCATGAGGGTTTACGTGCCATTTGGCAAGGAGTGGTTCGGTTACTCAACCCGTCGACTCAAGGAAAATCCCAAAATGGCTAGCCATATCATCAAGGCACTCTTTTTCAGGGGATAATAACGCATATTGTTTTTCATAGCTCCGGTGTATTCCGGAGCTTTTATTTTTCCTTATCGTATAAACTGCGTATTGAGTGTAGGATGTTTCTTAGTTACCAGTAGTGCAATACCAATTGCCATCCTGAGCCCCGATATATCGGGATAGACTTCGCTGAAGTATTTCATTGTTCTTTTCTCATTAACCCTTTGAAGAGATCCCTAGACTTTGCTCGGGATGGCAAAAACCCTATCTTCCTTTCTGCTCACTTGTCATGTTGAGCTAGCCGAAGCATCTCTTTACCATTAATCCTTGTTGTTTTTTTGGAAACCGCTCTTAGCCATGCTATTCTGTTGCGATGCAACGTTTCAGTAATGCTCTTTGGAATGTAAATGCGTGCATCGCTATACATTTAAGAATAATCATGGTGTTACAAATATTACGCCCCTACGGGGCTAGATGCGTTGTTCGTTGTTCGTCTAATTGACCTCACCCCTTCCCCTCTCCTGACAGGAGAGGGGAGCGCTGTTAAAGTCTCCCCTTTCAGGGGAGATTTAGAGGGGTCATCTAGGTTGTTCATGGGATACGACCTCACCCCAGCCCCTTTTCCTGAGAGGGAATGGAACGGAAGAAGCAAGCTGAGTCATAAAAGCCTGACCCGGCAATGGGTCGGGGGTGGAACGTGGCGGTGGGCTTAGTAAGCGATACCACATGAGTCACGCCACAGGCGTGCGAATAGTATCGCGTGGCAGTTCCACCCACGGGGTACCCTTCGGGTCGGGCTTTTAAGCCTTGATTTTCTTTGGTTCTTTCTTGTATCAAGACAAGAAAGAACGTGAAAATCACTCTTTGCAATGTTTTTCCTTTGCGATGCAACGCTTCACCCTTGCTCTTTGGTATATGCATTGCGTGCATCGCTATAAATTTTGAATACCACAATACCCAGGGTTTTGACCCTGGGCTAATTCTATTTGCCCCTTCAGGGCGAATAAGATGGCAAAAACCCTATCTTCCTTTCTGTTCCCTTGTCATGCTGAGCTCGCCGAAGCATCTCTTTACCTTTAATTCTTGTTGTTTTTTTGGAAACTGCTCTTAGCAATGCTATTCTGTTGCGATGCAACGTTTCAGTGTTGCTCTTTGGAATGCCATTGTGTGCATCGCCAAAAATTTTGAATACCACAATACCCAGGGTTTTGACCCTGGGCTAATGTGATATGCTCTTTCAGGGCGAATAATGCACGCGTCTGGAGACGCGTGCTAACAGGTGGGGTTACAAATATTACGCCCCTACGGGGCTGGAGACGTTGTTCGTTGTTCGTGAATCGTTGTTGGTGAATATCACGTCACACGCTCTATGAAACTCCGTGTTACGCAGTGTAACTCTGTGATACTTGCTGATGCTCGATTCATTAGACGATTGTCATGCTGAGCTAAGTCGAATCATCTCTTTCCCCTTTTATGAGATCCCTCGACTACGCTCGGGATGACAATGGAGTTGTAAATGTTTAGCCCCTACGGGGCTAGATGCGTTGTTCGTTGTTCGTGAATCGTTGTTGGTGAAGCTATTGTCATGTTGAGCTAAGCGAAACGTCGATAGGGTCGATTAGAGATCATTCGCTCCCCGCTAGGGCGGGACAGGCCGCTTAGGATGACAGGCATGTATATTTTTGTTAACTAAACGACATTGATACAGCATGATAAAATCCCGAACTAAACGACAGGGATATGTATTAATCAACTTTGAGTAACAAATTGTCACTATTTTGAAATTCAGTAAATTAACATTATATTTGGTAAAATAAGTTGACTAAAAACCAAAAGCCATGTCCGATCCAGTAAATAATGCCATGGGCCTAGCCGGAAAGAGGATTTTGATCGTTGATGACGATACGGTTAGCCGGATATTCCTCAGGGAATTGCTAGTGCAGTCGGGAGCAGTGTTGGATTTTGTCCGGAATGGTTATGAGTTGCAAAAGTATATTGGCTCAAACCCGGAGCCCGATGTTATACTTATTGATGTTAAGCTACCCGATGCCGATGGAGTTGAGCTTGCAGCTCAGCTATTGGCTAAAAAGCCAGGCTTAAGGGTTGTTGCCGAAACCGCCTATGCAATTGAAGGGCTCGATGAAAAGTGTCGTGATTACGGTTTAAAGGGGTGTGTGTACAAGCCAATCAACAAGGATGAGCTTCTAAAACTTTTACTAAAAGTTGTTGAGTAACACATGGCGCTCGTATTTGAATTATTTTTAAAAGGTTAATTTTACGGCATAATTTTAAATACTAATAGAATGAAACGCGATACTCAGATTTTTGAACTGATTGAAAAGGAGCGCCAGCGCCAGATGCATGGCATTGAGCTTATTGCATCGGAAAACTTTGTTAGCCCTCAGGTTCTTGAGGCTATGGGGTCGGTGTTAACCAATAAGTATGCCGAGGGTTATCCCGGTGCACGCTACTACGGTGGTTGCGAGGTGGTTGACCAGTCGGAACAGCTAGCCATTGACAGGCTAAAACAGCTATTTGATGCCGAGTATGCCAACGTTCAGCCTCACTCGGGGGCGCAGGCAAACATGGCCGTTTTCATGGCCGTGATGAAACCTGGCGACACCTTCCTGGGACTCGACCTTTCGCATGGCGGTCACCTCTCCCACGGTTCGCACGTTAACTTTTCAGGGATGTGGTACAAGGCGGTATCGTACGGTGTAAAGGAAGATACCGGTAGGGTTGACTACGACATGATGGAACGCATGGCCATGGAGCATAAGCCAAAGCTTATAGTTGGTGGAGCCTCGGCTTACTCCCGTGAGTGGGACTACAAGCGTATGCGCGAGATTGCAGATAAGGTTGGCGCATTGCTAATGATTGACATGGCCCACCCAGCAGGTCTAATTGCTGCCGGTTTGCTCGATAATCCTGTGAAATACGCTCACTTTGTTACATCTACCACTCACAAAACTCTCCGCGGCCCCCGCGGTGGTATCATACTGATGGGTAAGGATTTCCCCAATCCATGGGGGTTAACCACTCCTAAGGGTGAGGTGAAAATGATGTCGCAGATACTAAACTCCAGTGTTTTCCCCGGTGTTCAGGGTGGCCCTCTTGAGCATGTTATTGCAGCAAAAGCAGTAGCTTTTGGCGAAGCCCTTCTACCTGAGTTCAAGGAGTATCAAACCCAGGTGAAAAAGAATGCTGCCGCTATGGCGCAAGCCTTTATTGATAAAGGCTACAAGGTGGTTTCGGGTGGAACCGATAACCACTCTATGCTTATCGATCTGCGTACAAAATTCCCCGATATTACCGGTAAAAAGGTGGAAAACACGCTGGTGCTAGCCGATATCACCATAAATAAAAATATGGTTCCTTTCGATAGCCGTTCCCCATTCCAAACCTCGGGTATCCGTGTTGGTACTCCTGCCATTACCACCCGTGGTTTAAAGGAAAACCACATGCCAGTTATTGTGGATCTGATTGACAGGGTAATATCCAATATTGATAACGAGAAAGTTATTGCCGAGGTAAGGGCTGAGGTAAACAAGCTAATGAAGGATTTCCCACTCTTTGCCTGGTAATCGGTATCAACCTAAATTATTTGACCCCAATGGCATAGGCTATTGGGGTTTTTTAGTAAATTGCATGAAAAATTTGCTGGCTATGGATACCTTTACCATTGAACTTAACGAAATTAGCCATAAAAAATCAAAGCTGATTAGGCTTTGGATTGGTGGTGCTTTAATCCTGGTAGTTACAGTTGCGCTTTCGTTCTACCTAATAGGAAGCGATATTACCCGTTTGGCTGTTCTTATTCCGGTTATATTACAGGTTGCCATTTACATCTACTTTGCCTACTCTACCTACAATGCACGTGTGTATATCCAATCCGATGCCTATGCTCTTGAGTACAAGTTTGGCATGCTAAGCAAAACTCCAAAAACGATAATCTGGGAAACCATTACTAAAGTTAAGATAGGCCCTACCTACCTAGCTTTTTACAAGCGTTCGGGCAAGCGCACAACCATTAGCTTGGGCTGGCTCCCATACGTTAAGCTAAAGGAGATTAAAGAGAAGATTTGCGAGGTTGCCCAGGCAAAGGGCATAGCCTGTGAGTGGGCTGAATACAAAAAGTATAGCTAAGATGGATTTTTGGCTTTATGTCCTTGTGATTTTTGTTGGGGCAGCAGCAGGATTTATCAATACCTTGGCAGGAAGTGGGTCGTTGCTTACTCTACCCGTACTCATTTTTCTTGGCTTGCCAGCCAATGTAGCCAATGGCACTAACCGAATTGGGATTTTTATGCAGAGCATTGCTGCTGTTGGCGGGTTTAAGAAAAAGAAGGTTTTTGAATGGAGCGAGGGTATTTGGCTTACCTTACCTGCAGCTATTGGTGCTTTGATTGGTTCAATGGTGGCGGTTGATATCGATGAACTCCTAATGAACCGTATAATTGGTGTACTTTTGGTGTTTATGTTTGTTTTATTACTCGTTAAACCAGAGCGATGGCTCAACCCATCAAGCCCCAATTCTAACATCCGTTTAACTCCCTTACGGTTTGTAGTATTCATGGCTATTGGCTTCTATGGAGGTTTTATTCAGGCCGGTGTAGGTTACTTTTTACTGGCCGGGTTAGTTCTTGGAGCAGGCGTGGATTTGGTTAAGGCTAACGCCATAAAGGTGTTGATTACTTTCGTATTTACCGTGTTGGCTTTAGGAGTGTTTATATACAATAATCAGGTAGATTACCTGATTGGCATTACCATGGGGGTAGGAAATATGTTAGGGGCTTGGGTTGCAACCCATGTGGCTGTTAAGAAGGGCTCCGTGTTTATTCGTTGGTTTTTGCTGGTGTGCGTGTTCGCTTTTGCCTTAAAATTGCTTCTATTCTAGCCCTTGAATTACTGAAGTTTAAAAATGTAAGTTATTGTCCCAATTTGCGAAGCAGGAGCATTGGGATCAACATTGAACTTGGCATTAAGGGCTGCCTTTTCAGCGGCACGCAGTAGCTGATTGTCGAGCGTAGTTGAACCCCTAACCCCTGCAACAGCCTTTGTTACGTTTCCTCGGTTATCAACAGTAACCTCAACCACAACACGTCCTTCCTTTTGCGATGGGTACTCCGGTTTTGGAAGGCTTTGGGCGGTTCTGCCCTGAAGGTTTGCAATAATGCCCCTTTCAGCATCGCCACCTCCGCCTGTAGTTCCGGTACGGTTGGCAGATTCAGGTGATCCTTCAAGTCCACCCTGGTTGCCGGGCTTACCGGTTTCACCCTCACCGGTAGTGCTACCGGAGGTTTTATGACCAGGGAAAAGAGCCTTTTGATTTACCTTTGGGATTTCTTCAGTATTTGTTTGGGTGGTTTGGGTGTTCTGGGTGGGTTGGGGAGTAGTGGTTTCGGTTTTACTTTTAGTTTGCTCCTTTTTGGTCGATTCCTTCTTTGGGGTAGGAAGCGATGGCGCCTCCTCGTGGGTTTGGGTTAATGGCGATTCCTCAGCGGGTTTGCTTGCCTGTGCCTGTTGGGGCATTGACGATGCTTCCTGAACACGAGGTTCTTCAATTCCACTACCATCGTCGGAATTACCAAAGTTTATTAGGATGCCCCTCTCGGCCGGCAATGGCAACGGGGTACTAAAACCGAATACTATCAATAGGAATACAAGAAGTGAATGGAACAGGATTGTTCCCACTATTCCTCTTACTCTATATTCGGTTTTTGTCATTTCTATTCTTACTACCTTTTCTGTAATGGTTGGGTTGCCAGAATAAGCTTGTACTTGTTATCCTTGGCAATATTCATAACCTTAACCACCTCCTCCATGGGTACGCTTCTATCAACGTGTAGTGCAATGGTAGGATCGTCCTGTCCTTTCATCTTTTGCTGCAAAAGGTATTCCAGTTGCCCGAGGGTAACGGGAACCGTTTCCAGGTAAAAATTTCTATCGGCAGTAATGGAAACCGAGGTTATGGGCTTTGCCGATACCTGGCTATTACTTTGGGGTAGCAAAAGCTTTAGCGCATTGGGGTGAATAAGGGTTGACGATACCATGAAAAAGATAAGTAAAAGGAATACTATATCGGTCATGGACGACATGCTAAAGCTCGGTTCAACCTTTACTCTTCGTTTGAGTGCCATAGGGGTAAATTTTTACGAAACAGGTTCGTAGAGTAAATCCATAAACTCGTTGGTGTTGGCCTCAAGGTTGAAAACAACCTTTTCGATACGGGCTACCAGGTAGTTGTATCCAAAGTATGCAAAAATACCAACAATTAAACCGGCTACGGTTGTCACCATGGCGGTGTAGATACCGTTTGAGAGCAAGCCCACATCGATGTTATTTCCAGCCATGGACATATCGTAAAAGGCACGGATCATACCTAGAACAGTTCCTAGGAATCCTAACATGGGGGCGCCACCAGCAATGGTTGCCAGGAATGGCAAACTCTCCTCGAGCTTTGAAATTTCCAGGTTCCCAACATTTTCTATGGCTGCATTTACATCGGGCAGCGGGCGACCAATGCGCTGTATTCCCTTCTCAATCATGCGGGCTACCGGTGTGTTTTGCGACCGGCAAAGGGCAATAGCAGCATCTATTTTATCCTCATGTATATACTCCCTGATACGGTTCATGAAATTGACATCGGTAACTGAGGCTTTTCGAATGGCAAAATAGCGCTCAAAAAAGATGTAAACGGCTGCTACCGATAGTAAAAATATCGGAATCATTATCCATCCGCCTTTAAGGGCAAGTTCTAGAAAACTTAAAGATATTTCACCTTGCGTTCCGGGATTAACACCGGCCGGAGTTTGAAGAAGAACAAACATGGATAGCATCGTATTCATTATTTTTAAATTTTCCGAAAATTAGTAAAAAAACGTATTATTCCACTTTTCATTGTTCAAATAGGTGAGCACAGTGCTAATTTATCTTAACAAAGCTAGTATCGGGCAAGTTTGTATTGGTAGAATTTTGGTTGGTGCTGCTATCGTTTTGTAAAGTATCGTTTGGATACTGTTTATCCTTGCTGAAGATTGAGTTGAAAAGCTCCCTGATGGTGTTAAAATCCTCACGGTAAACAATACCAGCACCAGTGGTGTAGTTGTTCTGCTGACTTGTTAGCAAAACATCATTATTGTTACGTGCAAAGGCCTTACCACGGAGTTTTCCACTTTTGTTGAGCTTAATATCAACGGTAAAGTCGCCAACAAGTGCATTGCTAGAGTTCTTATTGCCACCCACACCCACGTTACTACTAATGGAAACCCTATCGTCCAGTATTTGGGTTGATAGCGCCATTTCAACCTGGTCAGAGCTGAGCTCGTTCTCCAGACCCGGGCGGTAGTTTATACCTATATCAAAGTTTTTGCTCCATTGGGAGAGCCAATTGCTTAGCTGATTGGAAAGTAGCTCACTGGCAGTATTGTATAAGCCGGTAGTACCAAGGCTGGCATTGGAGGTTTGGGTGCCAGCCGAGGTCATTCCGGGGTCGGAAATGAAGCTGTTTATTACCAGCAGCCCTAGGAACTGGGTATTTATTTTTTCTTCGGTATTGAGCATTCCGTCGACCAAAGCCTTGGTTTGCTGGTCGAGGTTAGGGAAGTCGATACCAAACTTGATTGATGGTGTAAGGAGCTTTTGCGATAGCATGATTTTACAATCAACCGGAACACGGGCTGTGTAACTATCGTCGAGCAAGAGCTGCTTAAGTGAGGTTTTTACCCGGTACACGGCCTTGATATCCATGTTAGCATCTAGCGGGTCGCCATTCCAATCGATGTAGCTGCCCTGCTCAATGCGAAAACGCTTATTGATAACCCCAGAGAGGGTGAAAAGGTAATCACCCTGCTCAATGGTGTAGCGGCCAAACATACGGAAAACGTCTTTTGACGGGTTAATTTCCATTCGCAGGCTACCGCTGCCATTTGCTTTAATAATATCGCCTAGCTTCTTGTCAATAATAATTTGCGCCTCGGCTTCGGGGGTTACCTGTAAATCCATGGTAATGTTGATGTTGGATGATGAGGTTTGAACATTCTGCACTGCCTCTTCAATCTCAATCAAATCGGGGTTGTTGTTTACAAAGCTGATAAAGTTTGATTCTTCCACAGTGCTTGTGGAGGAAAGGGGTAAATAAATTGCTGTTCTGTTCTCGGTTTTAAGGTTTATGTTGAGGTTTAGGTTGTCGGGCGAACCCAATAAATCCACAAACCCGGAGGCAAAAACAGTTCCATAAAACGTTTCGTTATCGGTTTCACGGGTGTTCATGCAAAGGAAATTTTGCATGTTCAACCTAAGTCCAAGGTTGAAATTCTTAAAGTAGTTGGTTTGAATGGTTCCGTTTATAGCCGATGTTCGATTAAACCTATCGGTCAACCTGAAATTGTTTAATACAATATTGCTGTTGTTAATGGTTACCCTGTCGGAAAGGGTATAGTGGGTTTGCAGAAAATCAATGGTTAGTCCGGCATTGTCAAAGCCAATACTACCATCCACTATGGGTTTATTGGCATCGCCTTTGATTTTAAGTGAGCCATTCATACGGCCATGTAGGTTGGAAACATTCCCTTCCAGTAAGGGAGCAATAAGGGCTAGCTTTGCCTGGTTAATGTTTACATCAAAGTTGAAGTTGCCTTTATCAGTAAAGTAATCGCCTTTGGCAAGGAGTGTTAGGGTATCGGCCCTTTGGTTGCTTAGTAAAAGGTTAATTCTATTCTCGCTACCGTGCCAGGTGCTCTGGAATTTAACATCTCCAATATTTTGATTATTTACCACAAACTTATCAATCCCAATCTTGGCTTGAAGTATAGGGTTTAGCAGGATGCCAGTTGCCAAGGCATCGCCATTTATCCAACCGCTCAGCTTATAACCGGAATCGTGCAGGTAAAAGTTCAGGTATGATAGGTCGATGTTCTTGAGCGTTACTGCTATAGTGTCCGAATTAAGCTGCGACGCTTTACCGGTTATGCTAATTAGTTGGTGCTTATTGGAAAGGGCAATATTTGAAAACTGTACGGTAGATGAATCGATACGAACCAGCGATGGAGACAAGTTCCATGTGGAGTCGTTTATAATAAGCGATGAGGGTAGAAAATTAATATCTATTGTGCTGTTAGGTTGCGAGAACGCTTTAAAGTCGGCAATCAGGTTAATATCGCCCAGGGTAGAAGGTGTTGAGTAGTTGTTCCAGTTAATATTACACCTTACGATATTGTTTTGGGTGGTAGCGTTTACTTTAAGGTTTCGGATGTAGCTGTTGCCAACCTTTATTTCGGGCATTAGCACATTGGCTTCCAGAATGCTATCGCGGGTTTCGCCATCAACACTTAGATTTTTAAAAACGGTGCTGCCTGTTACTAATTCAAGCACCTTTAGCTTAAAGGTTAGGGTTTCCTTGTTGGGATCTAATATGCCAAAAAGCGATGAGTTTTCGGCAATGCTTAGGTCTGGCACCAAAATGCTGGTAACCTTTTGTGTCTTTTTTAACCTAAACTTGATGAGGTAATCGTTATACTCCTCAGCGTTATGTTGTGGAGCTTTGGATTTCTCATTGGATTCATCCTGCCTAAGGGCAGGTAAATGACGCGACAGAACCTTGTTCATGTAGTAGGGGAACCTAGAAAAGCTTTGCCTACTGCGTATTTCACCCTCAGCAATATCGGATTTAAGCGTAATAACCTTACTTTCATTGGTGTTATCGGCAGTAATTGTAAGGTCGGCAATCTTAAACTCGCCGCGTTGGTTACGGTAGGTAGAGTTAACCAGTTTTATTTCGCCCTTACTATTGTCGAGGGTATTGCCGGAAAACTTTGCGGTTAAAAGGAACGATGCCACTGAAACGGAGTCAACCCTGTTAAGGTTGAGCTTAACCAAATCGATGCGAGGGGCAAAGAGTGAGAAATCGAACACGGGAATGGTGTCGGAAAAGTCAACCCTACCCAAAAAGTTAAGCTTACAGTTGGGGTCGTTAAGGTTGATGGTTCCGGTATATGAGTTGTTCCCTAGATTACCGGAGATATCGATATCCTTATAATCATAACCATTAGCCTCGAGTTTCCGTATATGGGCATCGGTAAAAGCTCTAAGTTCTCCTTGTTTATTGACTGTACCGGATATGCTGGATAGGAACGACAGGCTTCCGATTAAATTTTCGTTTAAGAGCTGGCCAAGCTTGAAATTGTTAGCCGATGCTTTGCCCTTAAATTCGCTTTTAATGGTTTTGCCGGGTTTCATCCAAACATCAAAATCAATTGCTCCTAGAGCCGATGTTAGGGTACCGTAGGTAACAAAGTCGCTGAGGTAGCCGGAGAATCTTCCAACGTAGTTTATTAGCCCAAGACGATCAAGCTCTTCGGGCAAATCGATTAGAGGTTTTCCGCTACCATTTACCTTGAATTGCATCAGATCTTTTCTAGAAGTCTGAAGTTTTTTCAGGTCCACTGAGAAAAGGGTATTATCGATTTTGGGTAAGCCGGTCAGGTTGGCGTTAAGGGCTATCTCCGAAATATTGCCAAAGCCCAGCTCAAGGTTCCGTGCCCTTAAATCGTCCACATAGCCTTTAACTTGCCCGGTTACCCTTAACCCAACGCTATAATTTTTAAGTTCGGTAACAATGTAGGCCAAGGTACTGGTATGCAGGTAGGTGCCTTCAAAGTTGGCATTTATTCTAACCCGTGAAGTAAAATTGCTGAAGCTATCCCACCCGTCGAAGTCGAATAAAAGATGGTTCATGGATAGGCTCGAGCCATTTGCCCGCAGGCGCAGGTTATTGAAATGCATAAACTTACTGCAAATGGTAATCTTACTTCGCAGGTTATCTATTTTAAATCCGGAATGGTCCTGAGCCGTTAAACCATTAATTAGTATTCCAATGGTATCGCCGTCCAGGTTAAACTCGCTTGCTTCCAAATTGATTCCTGAAAGAACAAGATTCTGAAAGTTTATTGTTCCCGGAGTAAGGCTGTCGGCCCCTTGCTGAACAAGCTTAAAACTGGAGTTCTTAAGAACAATATTTCCTATTTGCAGGTTAAACCTGCCCGAATCGGGCGATTGAGTGGTGTCGGAATTAATTTTAAGCAGGAGAGCATTTAGGCTTGTTACCCCTGAACTATCAGTAATAAGGTAGAACTTAGCATTGTCAACCCTTGCTTTACCAAACCGGAAAAGCCCGGCGTCGGTATCAATCTGTGAAATGGACGCTATTACTCTTTTGGCGTAGATTAGGGTGTCGTTGTTCAAATCGGCAACGAAAACATCTTTTAGTAAAATGCCTGTAAATGGCCTAACATCAACTTTTCTAATGTTTACTGTAATTCCTGTTTTTTGGTGTAAATAATGGGTGGTTTTATTAATAATATAGGTTTGTACCTGGCTGCTTTGCAGAAGCAGCCAAGCAAGTGTAGGGATTGCGAGTAGTGTAACAAACCCCCAAATCAGTATTTTAAGTAGTTTTTTAATACCTTTGCTAAGTTATTTCTGGTATGTGAGCATCAAAATTTGTTCCTAAAATATACAAATGCTTGGGCTTTTGAAATAGGTGAGGATAGGTTTTTAAACTTTTTTTGTATTATTTCAATTTTTATTGATGAGCGTAACAATACTTGGGATAGAATCATCGTGCGACGATACCTCAGCAGCAGTTATCCGCGATCAGCTACTTTTATCGAATGTAATTAGCAGCCAGGATGTACATAAACAGTATGGTGGAGTTGTGCCTGAGTTAGCCTCGCGTGCTCATCAGGCTAACATCATTCCTGTTGTAGATACTGCCCTGCGTAACGCTGGGGTTACCATTGCGGAAATAGATGCAATAGCCTACACGCGAGGTCCGGGGTTGCTGGGCTCGTTGCTTGTAGGGGCATCGTTTGCAAAGGGAGCGGCGCTCACGCTGGGAGTTCCAATAATATCGGTTAATCACTTACAGGGTCATGTGCTTTCGCACTTCATTAAGGATGAGCCCAATGCTATTCACCCATCGTTCCCCTTTTTATGCCTTTTGGTCTCAGGGGGTCACACCCAAATCATGTTGGTTCGGGGTCCAATGGATATGGAAATAGTTGGCCAAACAATTGATGATGCAGCGGGCGAGGCATTCGACAAGTGTGCCAAGGTGCTTGGGCTGCCTTACCCTGGTGGGCCTGTAATTGATAAGCTTGCTGCCGAGGGTAACCCTGGATTCATTAAGTTTGCCAAGCCGAATATACCCGACCTCGATTTTAGCTTTAGCGGATTAAAAACATCATTCCTTTATACCCTGCGCGATAAACTATACACTGAACCAAACTTTGTTAACGAACACCTACCCGACATTTGCGCCTCGCTTCAGCAAACTATTATTGAGATACTGCTAAGTAAGGTTGAGCAAGCTGTACGTAAGTACAGGATAAAGGAGATTGCCATTGCTGGAGGCGTGGCAGCAAATTCAGGATTACGAAATGCTTTACAGCTACTTGGCCAAAAGAGGGGATGGAAGGTTTACCTACCTAAGAAGCAGTTTACTACCGATAATGCTGCAATGATTGCCATTGTGGGTTACTACAGCTACCTTGAAGGAAAGACATCGCCGCTCGATGAGCCCCCTTTAGCTCGGTTACCCCTGGGTTAGGCTGTGTGATCGTCGGTTACAAGGTACTTACGAAGAACATTGTAAAGGTCGATGCGACTTATTGGTTTGGTAATAAAATCGTTACAGCCTGCCTCAATGCTCATGTTTACTTTTACTCCTGAACTGTAGGCGGTTTGTGCCACTATAACCACCCTGGTGTTCTTCTTTCGGATTTGGCGCGTGATTTCAATACCATCCATGTCAGCTAGCCTTAAATCCATGAAAATTAGGTCAAAGTCGGGGGTGTTTTCAACCTTTTTGAGCGCCTCGTCTCCGGTTTTGGCGTGCTCTAGCTTACAACCAGTTTCTTCCAGGAGTCTGCTTAGCAGAATGAAGTTCGATTGAATATCTTCAACAATCAGAATCTTTTTATTTTTCAGCTTTGGCGGGTCTTGATGTATGTAGAATGGTGATTTTTTATGAGATGTTTTTGCTTTGTGGCTGCCAATTGGCGTGTAGGGAACTTCAATATTCACAGTAGTTCCGGTACCCTCAGCTGTTTCTACCCAAATTTTCCCGTTCAGCAGATCCACAATACCCTTAACAACAGGGAGTCCCATTTGTAGTACACCAAACCCATCGCGCGACTCTTCAATATTTAAGCGGTTAAATAATGTTTTTGATTTTTCAATCTCTATTCCTGTTCCGCTATCCTGTATCCAGAAAAGGAGGTGACCATTCCTTTCCGACTTTCTTACGCCAATCTCAATGTAACCTTTCGACGTAAACTTTACCGCATTGTTAATTAGCCTTTGGAATATACTCTTGTAAAGGTTTCGGTCCGATAGGATATCAAAGTCAATCTCATTGGGGTCAAGGAATGCCTTTATGGCGATATGCTCTTTATCAAAGAGCTTAAGCTCATTCAGCAGCATAACCTGTAGTGTGTTCATAAGTTCCATCAGGTTAATGCGTTGGTAAACCAATCGGAACTGGTTCGATTCCAGTTTTGAGAGGTCAATAAGATTATCAATTTGATTCTGGAGTAGACGGCAGCTTTTATTTATCTCCTTGGAAAATTGAAGCGCTTGCGTGGGTTTAATTTTTGGGTCGTTTAAAAGTTCACTGTAACCAATTATGTTATTGAGTGGGGTTCGAATCTCAAACGAGAGGTTGGAGAGTAGCGATTCCTTGAACGATTCAAGGTCTTTGTTTCGTTGAACAGTCTCTTCCAGATGGGTGTTTAACATCTGTAACTCTTGCTTTAAGTTCTCAACCTGTTGCTTGTGGGTGTTTACTAATTGTTGCTTGCGCTTATTGACCCTATTAATATACCAAAAATGTAATATGAAAGTTAGCAGCAACAATGTGCCAATAACCAAAATAAACCATTTATCGGTAAAAGGTGAATGTTTTTTTTGCTTTGGGTTGTAAAGTAAATCGTCAATAGGTTTTGTTTTGTTAATTAATCCGGCCTGTAAAAGGGTTTCCATCATTTGTAGCCATCGGCCTTTGTTTGAATGCCCAACATTTATAAAGTTAGGTTGAATAAACTCCTTCACCTTTTGCGATTCAAATATGAGGTGATCAAGAGTTTTTGTGGTTTTATACTTTGATTGAATTACCTGTGCTATTTCCTCCGAATTTTCAAGGGCGTACTCCCATCCTTTAATGGATGCTCTAAGGAAAGCATCAACCAGTTCAGGATTTTTACTAATCATCTCCTTGGTGGTAAATAAGCATTCGGCGTAAAAGTCAACGCCATACTTATGGGGCAGAATCAGGTTATAGGGTATCCCAAATTTTTCGAGGAAATAGGGTTCATTTGTCAGGTAAACCTCACTGGCATCGGTTTGGTTATTCAACAGCTTGTTAAGTGAAAGCGACGATTCCGTTACTTGGTACTGCGAGGGTTTAACACCCTCAAGGCTAAGCATGGTAAGCACTTCAACCGAACCCGATTTTTTTGCATTTATTTCAATGGTTTTGCCGGCAATATCCTGTGGTCTGGTAATATTACGCTCGGCTCGTGACACAAGTGCAGCTGGGCTTGACTGGAATATGGGCGCAAGCACAACAGCGGGGGCTCCATTAACGTAATGTATAATAATGTCGGCATTGGCTATCCCAAACTGGGCTCTACCTTCAAGAACCTCGGTAATCACATTTGTGTTTTGGGGTAACTCCTTGAGCTCAACATCAAGGTCTTCCTGAGCGTAAAACCCTTTTTCAATGGCAGCGTAGTACCCAGCAAACTGGAACTGATGCTTCCACTTGAGCTGGAGTATAACCTTTGTACCGGGTCTGGAAAAACTTTGTAAAGGTAAAGCAAGCGCTATAAAGGAAATGACAATAAATATGGCAGTCCACCACTTGTGGCAAACATTTTTACTACTTTTAAAAACTGGTAAGCTTTTATTACTCATCCTTTGAACCCAGTATGCTCTACTTTGTTTCTAATTTAAAGATACAACAAATTTCTGAAATTGAAACAGAAAACAAAAAATTATGAGATATGGGAAATTACACGAACTACTGCATAGTGCTTTCGCCTGCAAAAACGTTGAGAAGCAATTTAAAAGTGGTAGGTAAAAATTACTCTGAGCCTGTTTTTCTTGATAGGGCTCAGGAACTTGTGAAACAGCTAAAGACTTATAGCCCGGTTGAGCTAAAAGAGATTTTAGGTGTTAGTCAAGATATTGCTGACCTCAATTTCACAAGGTATGCTAATTGGCATTTGCCTTTTACTCCTGAAAATAGCACACCTGCAATCCTTACCTTTGCCGGCGATGTTTATGAAGGATTACAGGCTACCGATTTTACTGACGATGAACTTGCATTTTCCAATCAAATCGTTTTTATGCTCTCAGGATTATACGGTGTATTGAGGGCGCTTGACCTCATGCAACCTTATCGTTTAGAAATGGGGTGCAAAATTAAGGTTGGGCAACATAAATCGCTTTACGATTTTTGGGGTGATAGCATTACAGGGGTACTTGACCAGAATGTAAGTGATGGGTATTTGGTTAACCTTGCTTCAAGGGAGTATTCTAGGGCTATTAACGATAAGCATTTTGGTGATAGGTTTATTAACATTGAATTCAAGGAGAATCGCCCTGAGGGGCTAAAGGTAATTCCAATACTTTCCAAGAGGGCTCGCGGCCTTATGGCACGCTTTGCGGTAAAGAACAAAATAGTGAATGCAGAAGAATTAAAACTCTTCGATTACGAGGGGTATAGCTTTAGCGATCCCCTTTCTACTGCTACTAAGTGGGTGTTTGTAAGGTGATAATTTACATCACACTTAACACGAGTCCTTTCAGGTACTCACCCTCCGGATGGTAAATGTTTATTGGATGATCGGCAGGTTGAGTAAGCTGATGAATAATGCTTACCTG
Source organism: Tenuifilum sp. 4138str (assembly GCF_041102575.1). NCBI lineage: Bacteria > Pseudomonadati > Bacteroidota > Bacteroidia > Bacteroidales > Tenuifilaceae > Tenuifilum > Tenuifilum osseticum. The sequence continues at coordinate 21,929 of NZ_JBGCUE010000014.1, forward strand.
ACGACCTGAAATGGCTGCTGCCGAAAAAACCGCATTCCGGAAATCGGTTTTACTAACCACCTGCGAGCAGGAGAATGTGAAAAGTAATCCGCCAGGGTTCAACCTACGGATAGCAGCAAGGTTAAGCCTTTTGTAGGCTTGTAAGGCATTTCGTAGGGCATCGTTATGTTTGGCAAAGGCAGGTGGGTCGAGCACAATAATATCAAAGTTTTGGTTACAGGTTCTTAGGTACTCAAAGGTATCCATGGCTACGCCGGTATGTGGAGCATTAGCGCCAAAGTTTAGCTCAATATTCTGGTTGGCCAGAGTAATAGCTTGCGCCGAGCTATCAACAGTAATAACCTCAGTGGCTCCACCCTTTAGAGCCGATACAGAAAAACCTCCGGTGTATCCAAATGTGTTAAGTACCGATTTACCTCTGGCGTACGATTGCAGCAGTAGCCTATTCTCGCGCTGGTCGATGAAAAAACCTGTTTTTTGGCCATCAGTCCACGATATGTGATATTTATTTCCATACTCCAAATATGGCACCTTGACATTTTCTGATCCGACGATGTACCCATCGGATGGGTTATATTTTTCACGGTATGGTAATGTTCCTGAACTTTTATCGTAAACGGCGATTACGGTATTGGAGAGGACTTGCATTATTGCGTTGGCAATTTCGGTGCGCGCCATGTACATTCCAACCGAATGGCACTGCATTACGGCAGTATCGCCATAAATGTCAACTATTAGCCCAGGTAAAAGGTCGCCCTCACCATGAACCAAGCGAAAAATGTTTGTATCGGTGTTTGGATATAGGCCTATGGACCTGCGAAGATTAAGGGCATTGCTAATTCGGCTTAACCAAAATGTTTTATCAATTTCAGCTGGTTGAAACGATAAAACCCTGACAGCAATTGATCCTGAGGCAAAGTGCCCTGTAGCCAAAAACTTACCGTCGGAGCCTAATACATCAACCACCTGCCCCTCATCGGGCATCTCGGTTACCGATTTAATTGCGCCTGAAAATATCCATGGGTGAAACCTCTGAAGCGATTGCTCTTTACCGGGTTTGAGAGTTATTCTGGGTCGTTCCATTAATGCTCTTGTTTCGGGGTGTGTGATATGAGTTTAAGATAGATTTCCCTGCATACCCAAGCATCGGTCGATGCATATATTTTTTGTGCTTCGGTAAGCACATCGGCTTCCCAGTTGCTGAGCTGTTGCCCCTTGGAAACAGTAGCTCCCAGAACCACCGCCGAGAGTTTTTTTACACTCAGTTCTTCAATACCATAGGTTGGCGCTATACGTTGAAGGTCAATAAATCCGTTCGGAGTAAAGCGATTTAGTTTTTGCAGTCCCTTCAGATCGTCGTGTGTGGCTGCGCCAACCTTAACTATTTCGGGGTTCTCCAAAAATTCTTTAAGGGTATCAGGGATGCCTGTTTTCTTTAGCCTTACAAGAATAGCCAACTTGCTGTTTGCCAGCTGCAGCAATGAGATTCCATTTATCTTACCCTTCTTAAACGATGGTTTCGACTCAGTATCGAAGCCAATTATTTTCTCCTGGCATAACATGGGTAACCATTGTAACAAATCGCTCTCCTTTTCGGCAACAACAATTTGCCCCGTAAAATGGATTCGAGGTAAAGAATTTAGGGTTTCCTTATCGATACTGGATGCAAACATTACATTAGCTCATTATGATCCATATCCTGCTGGCGGCGGGTAACAAACCAATCAGAGGTATCGCGTTCGGAACCCTCGCTTTCATCGGGATGCTTTATATTATCAAGGTCGATATTTTGATGCGCCAGTATATGGAAGGCTCTTATAAGATTAGCCAACCTGATACCCCAGAAGTCCTTAAAGTTATTGGTACACTCCCAAAGGGCATCGTTCATCACATAGGTATTCCCTACCTGGTACCGCAAAACAAAGTTTTTTAAATCCTGGTAGATATCGGCCATGTACTCGGCTATACTTGCGGTATATAGGCCGGTTAGTTCGTCCACTCGGGGGTCGTTTACCTCTACATACTGGTTATGTTGCCCGAGCAAATACTCCACCTTGTTCTCTACCGAGGAGTAATCGCTCTCGGTAACAAATTGTTCGTTGTTTTCGTCGTAAACCGGTTCGGTTTCGGGCAAAAGGGTTGCCTTGTAGTAGAGTAGGGGAAGCACCTTGTTGCAAGCCCCAACAAACGATTTTGCGGTGTGCTTTTCGCAACCCTCAAGAAAAGCGCAGAACTCCTTTGCCACCGTTACAAACTCAACCACATTGCGGCTATACACCACATCCTTAATTTCCATGCCATAAAAATTGATGTTGCAAAGTTAATGGAAATAGTTTGAAGTTGATAGTTGGTAAGGGTGATGTTGCCGTTTACAAATTTATTAAGCATGATTAAGTTTAAGGCACCCCCTTTATCATTTTAAGGGGGTGCTGTATAAAAGGTACTATGGCATACCGTTGTACATGGAAGTTATGTTCCGGGTGACAGGGTCAAATGTTATTCCCATAAACTCATCTGAAAGTTTACCGTCTGCCATTTGGAATGCAAAACTAACAGTTCGATTTTTAATAATGTAATTCTTAAAATCAGGAAACGCCTTGGCTAGTTCATCGATGGGCTTGCCGACCTCCAGTATAGTTCCCTTGACGTTTAGCTTAAAGCCAGGACCTCCAATTTCAAAAGAATCAAACATTTTGTTAGGAATTATGTAAAATTTAGCCCCAGGGTACTCCCATTTCTTCCACCATTCCGACTCCATTTCGGCGTAGAAATCGGTAATACGGTCTGGTTTTCCAAAAATGGGGGTCAAATCGGTTGTATTTCGTTGTTTTCTGAAATTGAGCTGACCCCCGTTGGGGCCAATAATGGTCACATCGGATCCCTGGATTGCAATATGTTTAATTTGTCCCAGATCTGAACTTGGGAGTTGGGTGTTCATTGGCTTTGAGCAACTGTTGGCGTTTTGTGCCCGACTAGCTATGAGAACTAAAAGGAGAAGGCAAGTTACTCCTATAATAGCTATCGATATTGATTTTAATCTTTTCATGGCTATATAAGTTTTTAGGGTTCTGGTTTAGCGCTATCGCATGGCGACTTGGTTTGTACGCCGGTTTTGTAGTCGAAGTTTGACGGTAGGTAAAGATCAGGGTTGTACTTATGTTTAATGAATAGGTTAGTTGATTCAATAACCCAATGCAAATTTAAAATATTTATAGCACCCCCTTTATCAGTATAAGGGGGTGCTGTATAAAAGGTACTATGGCATACCGTTGAACATGGAAGTTATGTTCCGGGTGATGGGGTCAAACTGTATCTCCATGAATTCGTCTGAGAGTTCACCGTTTGTCATCTGGAAAGCAAAGCCAATAGCACAGTTATCAATAATGTAATTCTTAAAATCAGGAAACGCCTTAGCGAGTTCATCGATGGGCTTGCCCACCTCGAGTATTGCTCCCTTGACGTTTAGCTTAAAGCCAGGACCACTTATATGGAAAAACTCAAGCGTTTTCCCCGGATCAATCAGGAAGTAAGCCCCGGGGTACTCCCATTTTTTCCACCAGCTATCTTCCATTTCCGCGTAAAAATCGGTAATGCGTGTTGGTTTTCCAAAAATGGGTGTTAAATCGGTTGTGCGAAATTGAGTTCTAAAATTGAGATTCCCGCCATTAGACCCAATAATAAGCACATCGGTGTCTTGTATCACGATCTTTTTTATCTGTCCGAGGCCAGAACTCGGTAGGGAGTTATTCATTGGATTTGAGCAGCTGTTACCTTTTTGTGCCTGACTTGAGATATAGAGCACCAGGAGAAGGCAAGTTATAGCTGTAAAAATAGTCGAAATTGATTTTAATCTTTTCATGGCTTTATAAGTTTTTAGGGTTCTGGTTTAGCGCCATCGCATGGCGACTTGGTTTGTACGCCGGTTTTATAATCAAAGTTTGACGGTAGGTAAAGATCGGGGTTGCGCTTGGGGTACAGGGTGTAGGAGCCGTTCTGTTTACTCTCAACCCACTTGCCCAGGGCGCTGTCAAAGTACTTTACCTGAACGTGAACGTGTGGCTCAACATATTTACTATTGGCATTCCCGGTTTTTCCACTGAGGCTAAGCATGGTGGAGTGCGAAACCCTGTCGCCCACGCTAACATTCACTGTGTTTAGGTGTGCAAATCACATACGGATCTTTTGCCCGTTTACGTTGTATTCAACCCAAACATAATTACCATAACTTGTTTCATCGTAGTAATTGGTGGGTAGGTTATTCACTAACGGTCCAACAACAATACCATTATCCCATGGAGAGTATACAGGGGTGTTGGGCTCAGCGAAAAGGTCAAAGCCATCGTGAAACTTTGGGGTAGTAGCATTCTTTTTTCTTGTCCATCCATAGGTTCCGCCTACAATACCACTGGTTTGTGATGGACAAATCTTCATTATAACCATTGGGTCGCCTTTGCAAGGTGTTTTGGCATCGGTTGTTGTATTAGGATTTACAGGAGGATCTTCATTATTTCCGCCTGGAGTGTAATCACCAGGGTTTGTACCACTAGTATTTCCTCCAGGTTCACCATCACCACTACCTGGGTTTCCTCCTTCTCCACTGCCGCTGCCTGTTCCGGTTGAAGAACAATCCACCTCAGTAAACATATATGTGCAACTTGAGTTAATTGTGGTTGTGTATCCCGGACATGAGAACCAGTCGGTTATAACACAATCTTCCTGTTCGTACTTACTAGTACCGCTATAATCTATTTTCTTTTCAGGTTGGTATGCAATTTGGGGACATGCAAGGTTGTAAATATTTCCATCATCACTAAAAAAATAACCCTTAACGAAGTTGAATTGCCAATCGTACACTACTATAGATCCCGTAAATTGTCTTTGAGCATTATCGGTTCTATTTATGTACTCATCGGAGGGTCTAACAAAAACTACTTCTATCCTCATCTTACCATTATTGTCGCGATACATCATCAGGTACGAGAGCTGTTCAAGTGTTACAGGATACTCCTTTAATCCTAACTTGGTAAAAAGTAGCTCGGAGTAACTCAAAGGGATAATTGCTGCATGTCCTAATGATATTTGATGTACATAGGCTTTTGACCAATCAGGAAGCTTTGTTAATCCGAATAATGGATGAGAGCCCTTCACTCTTCCAGAAGCAAGTTCCACATCAAGTTCATATTGCATATTATTAATCTCTTCAACACATTCCTGAACAAATTGATTGGGATCAAATTGTTTTTCAATTATCACTTCGTCTTGTTGACAAGAGTTTATGGCAAATGATATGATGCCAAGTACTGCAATAAAAAGAAAAATTTTCTTTATTCTTTTCGGGGGGGGGATAAATATTCTATGAATTCTCATTTTTTTATTTTAACATTACTGTTTTCTGCCTACTCTTTCTATTTTTGGCAGTTGACTCGCCTACTCTATTATTTTTAAAGGCCTGCAGGATGTCGGTTTTCGGTTCCACATCCCCGACACCAGATTTGGGCGGTTAACCCAACCTATGCAGAAAATGTTAACCAGCTATATTTTTGTTTTGCTAATTTATAAAAAAATTAAATATCTGTTTTTTGATATTTCTTAGATTTAATTTAATTGCTGAAAAAAACATAGAAAAGTTATTAAGATTAGATTACTCCTCCGAAAACTCAATGAGCAGGTTGCGGTAAACCGAGAATATTTTTGATTTCGATACAAACCCCACATACTTATCGCCATCAACCACAGGTAAGTTCCACGCCTTGGAGTACTCAAACTTGTTCATAACAGATTCCATGGACTCGTTAATTGTGATAATCTCGGGTGGCAGGTTCATAATTTCCTGAACGGTTGTGGTATCGTAGCGTGAGGCATCGAACATGATTGGCCTTATGTCGTCGAGCATTACTATGCCTACAAACTTACCATCGGTAGTAACCACAGGAAAAACGTTCCGGCGCGACTGGCTTACCTTTTTAACAAGCGAACCAAGTGTCTCAGTGGGTTCAATGGGTAAAAAATCGGTTTCAATAACCTTAGTAACGTTAAGCAGGGTGAGCACTGCTTTATCCTTGTGGTGGGTTATAAGCTCGCCACGCATGGCTAAACGCTTAGTGTAAATGGAGTGAGGTTCAAAGTACATAATGGTGAGGTATGCAATGGTTGAGGTTATCATTAGGGGTACAAATAGAGCGTAGCCCCCAGTAATCTCTGCGATTAGAAAGATAGCCATGAAGGGGGCATGCATTACACCGGCCATGGTTCCTGCCATTCCTACTAAGGCAAAGTTGCTTTCCGATACATCAATAAAGTTGAACTGGTTAATAAGCTTTGCTACTAAAAAACCTGAAATACCACCAATAAAAAGTGATGGTGCAAAAATTCCCCCAACCCCTCCGGCACCATTGGTTACGGCAGTTGCAACGGCTTTTAGGGCAATGATCAGAAAGAGTGAGCCTATTAGCAGCCAGTAGTTATTTTGAAATTCATATAGGGGGCTGTTGTAAAAGATATACTCCGACCGGCCATCGAGAAGAGCCTGTAGAACATCATACCCTTCACCAAAAAGGGGAGGGAAAACAAAGATTAACGCGCCAAGAATTAAAGTCCCTGCTATCCATTTCTTGTATGGGCTCCGGGTTTGCTTAAAGCGTTTCTCTATCCGCCAAATTGTTCTGATAAAGTAAAGTGATACCAACCCGCAAAATATACCAAGCAGCACAAACCAGGGAATATTGTGGAGTGCAAATGGCCGAATAACATCATAGGCAAATACCACATTCCGCCCCATCAGGAAATAGCTAACCGACGATGCCGTAACGGCCGAAATTAGCAGCGGCACAATGGATGCAGTGGTTAGGTCGAGCATTAGCACTTCAAGAGTGAACACAATGCCGGCTATGGGTGCCTTAAAAATTGATGCTATAGCACCTGCTGCACCACATCCAATTAGCAGTGTTCGGGTTTTGTAGTTCATCCTGAAAAAGTTCCCAACGTTTGAACCTATTGCCGACCCTGTAAGCACAATTGGAGCCTCTGCTCCCACTGAGCCACCAAATCCAATGGTAAGGGCGCTGCCAAATATGGAACTGAACATATGGTGGGACTTTAGCTTGCTACCCTGTCGGGAAATGGAATACAAAACCTTGGTTACTCCGTGGCTTAAATCGTCTTTAATGAGGTATCGAACAAATAGTAGGGTTAGTAAAATCCCTATTGTAGGTAAACCAAAGTAAAGCAAGCTAGCGGTATTCATAGGCACTAATCCGCTAACAAAATCCCTAACCCAGTGAAGCGTATTTTTTAGTGCAACACCCGCAACACCGCTTAAAAGTCCAATGACAAAACTTAAAATCAGTGAGATTCTTCGTTCGCCTAAGCTGCGAAATATTGCCCAGAACCTTAATAACGATATTTTAAAACCATCTCTAAGCATGTTGCTAATTTAAAAAAAAGTTTAGCAATGCCTCAAAATATCGACATTGCTTTTAAATCTCTATTCAGTATGCCTAAAACATCAACAAAAATAGCTAATATTGAAGATATTTTTTTTAGTATGATCGATTTTGTGAAATATAAGCTTGATAATGGTTTAGTGCTAATAGTTCACACTGACTTTAGCACTCCCATTGCAGCCTTTAACCTGCTTTACATTGTGGGTTCAAAAAACGAAGACCCGGAACGAACAGGCTTTGCCCACCTGTTTGAGCATTTAATGTTTGGTGGTTCGGCCAACATACCTGTATTCGATGAACCGCTTGAGAGGGTAGGGGGCGAGAATAATGCATTTACATCCAACGATTTAACAAACTACTATATTACCGTTCCTGCCGAAAATATCGAAACAGCGTTTTGGCTTGAAAGCGACAGAATGCTTAGCCTTGCCTTTTCGCAGAAGAGCCTCGATATACAAAAAAGTGTGGTGCTGGAAGAGTTCAACCAACGATACCTAAACCAACCTTACGGTGATATTTGGTTGTATCTTCGGCCTTTGGCCTACAAGGTTCACCCATACCGTTGGCCAACCATCGGACAGTCGCCCGAGCATATAAGCCGTGCCACATTAGCCGATGTAAAAAATTTCTTCTTTAGCCATTATGCCCCAAACAACGCAATACTTTGTGTGGCAGGCCCTGTTGACCCCAACGAAATTCTGGAGCTTACCCATAAATGGTTTGGTTCCATTGAACCACGTAAACTTGCAAATAAAAGCATTCCAAGGGAACCTGAGCAAACCGAACCCCGTTTCCATACCCTGGAGCGCGAAGTCCCTTTCAACGCCATTTATAAGGCCTACCACATGTGTAACCGTATGCACCCCGATTACCCTGCAGTGGACTTACTCTCCGATTTGCTATCAAACGGCCGATCATCGCGTTTATACCAGCGACTGGTGAAGGAAAAACAGCTTTTCAGCTCAGTAAATGCTTACATTACAGGCGACGTAGATGAGGGATTATTCATTCTAACCGGACAACTTTACAACTCTACAACCTTTGAGGAGGCAGAGGAGGCATTAAGCCGTGAGGTTGAAGAGCTTAAAAACACTTTAGTTGATGCTAATGAGCTTGAAAAGGTTAAGAATAAGTTTGAGGCTAACTTCCTGTTTGAGCAGGAAAACGTGCTAAATAACGCCATGAATTTGGCATACTACGAGATGTTGGGCGATGCAAATCTTTTAAACAATGAGCTGCAAAGGTATAGCTCAGTAACCAATGAAGATATTAGAAGAGTTGCAGCCAGCACCCTTGATGTAAAAAACAGCTCCACGCTCTACTACAAATCAAAAATAAATGGTAAGGGATAAAATATGACTTCGCACAATATTGATAGGACTGTTCAGCCTCAAAGGGTAGCTGTTTCAAGCATTAAGATACCTACGCCTGATATTATTGATCTTGATAATGGCTTTAAGGTTTTGGTAATTAATGCTGGGAGCCAGGATTTAGCAAGGGTTGAGGTAATTTTTAGGGCTGGAACGCGCTATCAGCCTAAATCGTTAGTGGCAAATGCAGCCATCTCGCTGCTAAGCGAGGGAACAACTAGTAGAACATCGCAACAAATTGCCGAGGAATTAGATTTTTATGGTAGTTTTCTTGAACCCTCATTCTCACGCGATTTTGCATCGGTTACCTTTTACACTATAGGTAAACACTTTTACCGCTCATTGGATGTTTTTGCTGATATCATAACAAATCCTACTTACCCGCAGCACGAGCTGGAACTTTTTTGCAAAAAGGGGAAACAATCGTTATTGGTCGATCTGGAAAAAGTTTCCACCCTCTCACGCCAGCGGTTTTTCACTGCTCTTTTCGGTAGCAACCATCCCTATGGTTCTTTTGCCATCCCCAATGATTACGATGGGCTTACAAAAACCGATATATCACAGTTCCGTAATCGTTACCATAAAGCCTCAAATGGTTTGATTGTTATTGCTGGCAAGGTAGATGCTAAACAGGTCGATTTTATACTAAAAGGTTTTACCAACCCCATTTTTGAACAATGCGGTGAAATTGAGTTAGGGTTACCCTCATTTAATACAACCGATTACAGAGTATTTTCGTATAAAAAAGATGCAGTTCAGGCAGCTTTGCGAATTGGCAGGGTTTTACCCAAGCGCAACCACCCCGATATGCCCGGTTTGGTTGTTCTTAATACCATACTGGGTGGTTACTTTGGCTCTCGCCTTATGCGCAATATCAGGGAGGAAAAGGGGTATACCTATGGCATATCCTCATTTATAATCCCAATGGCTGAACTGTCGGTGCTGGTTGTGTCAACTGAGGTTGGTTCAGCCTTTGCCGAAAATACGGTAGATGAGGTATTCAAAGAAATGCTTAAATTGCAGTCAGAACCAGTAAGTAACGATGAGCTGGAGCTTGTTAGAGGCTACATGACGGGTCAAATACTTAGAACCTTCGATGGCCCTTTTGCCATTGCCGACAGCCTTGCAAGTCTTTTCCAGTTCAATAACCTTGATTTTGGGTATATCGATAATCTGATTAGAACAATCAATGAAATTACCCCCTCACAGCTTTTGGAGCTGGCAAAAAAATACTTGGATGTTGAAAGCATGGTAGTTAGCATTGCCGGAAGCCAAAAAATTAAAGGGTATAAAGAGTAAAGCGTATGAAAAAGTTACGACATGTAATGTTGATGATTGGCTTAACCTTTTATATGCCAACACTTTGGGCGCAGTTTAGCGATAAGCCAAATCCTCCAACGCTCGATTATATCACCAATAACCTAGATAATGGGGATGTAACAATATTCTGGACCCAACCACCCCATGAACCCCAAATAGCCGATCCATCGGGCTATATTATTTACGTCCCCCGCAACCCCATTGACCCCGATGCTGATGGGTGGGATCCCATTGATACTGTTGACCAAAATACTTTCCAGTATACACATGTTGGCGCCAACGGAAATGGACAAAGGGTTTACTACCGCGTTGCTTCACTGGGTGCATTTGAACCCAGCCAAATGACAGTAAAGCATTCCCAGGTATGGATAACTGCAAGCTACGATAGCTGCAATGCTAAAATCGATATTTCTTGGGTTGGTTATGAAGCTTGGCCCTTGAATGCCTCCTCGCCTTACCGCAATATCCGTTACCAGCTCTACATGGGGAACGACCTCAACTGGAGTGCCTATACTCAAATTGGCGATTACGAGGGATATAGCAATAGGCATAGTGTTAGGGATGTTCAGGAAAACCAGGATTATTTCTTTTACATCAAAGCAACCCGAATGGATACAGGATATGAGAGTTACTCCAACCTATACCTGATCCATACCAAAATGGCCCGCAGGCCAACCTATGTCAGTGTCGATAGCGTTATAGCAACCAACAATGGTAATAGAATTTACTACACCATCGATCCCAATAGCCGCGTTAGCGATTACAAGCTTTGGCGCTGGGAACAACCCGATACCGCTCAAAGCATTTTCAGTGCAAAAATCATTGAAGGGTTCGATGTGCCCACTAAAAGTATGAGTATCGATACCAACGATACCTGGACTGCCCGCACCCGAACGTTTTACTATAAAGTTGATGCCTATAACGGCTGCAACGACGCCGTTTTGGTTTCAAATCTCTGCAACACCATCATACCTCGCTTAACCCCCAAGGGCAATGTGGTAAGTATTCAGTGGAATCCCTTAATCCTCGATACCCAGCGTAAACCCGATAGGGTTGGTAATAGGATTGAGTACACAATATATAGGCGTTCCTTTACCATTAACGATGATATTTCCGGTCCGGGTAATCTGGAACGAATTGCCAACGGGCTTTCGGTTACTGAATATTCCGATGACTTATCCGGGTTTAAGGGCCAAAGCCCACTTTACCGGATAAGGTTCAACTACTACATTGAGGCATTAGAGCTATCCCCCACTAACGATACCGTTACATTAAGCCGGTCCCGTGAAATATCAACCGAAATTCTGCCCGGTGTAACAATGCCTACAGCCATTGCCCCAAATGATCCCAGAAGCGAAAATGGCCATGAGCGTAACCTTTTCAAACCGGTTATCGATTTTGAAGCCAACTTCACCTTAACCATATACGATCGCTGGGGTGGTGTAGTTTACCATGGTAACCAGGGTTGGGACGGACGCAATAGCCGTGGTGAGTACGTTAAAGAGGGAACCTATGTTTACCGTTTAGTAGTTAGCACAACCGATGCTGGTGATATTATTAAAACCGGAAGCATCTCGGTGGTTTACCCCAAAAAATAGCTAATTGGAAAAAGTATGAGTTTGCAAACCGACGAGGAAAAACTTCTTATACAATCGCATTTTGAGGATTTGCTTAATAGCTGCACCCGTTGTACCTCGCCTGAGGACAAAGAACTGGTGGTAAAAGCCTTTAACCTTGCCAACGAGGCACATAAAGGCGTTCGCAGAAAATCGGGCGAACCCTATATACTTCATCCCATTGCAGTAGCAAAAATTGTGACCAGCGAGATTGGACTGGGCGCAAAAGCTGTTGCCTGTGCCCTTATGCACGATGTGGTAGAGGATACAGACTATACCATTGAGGATATCGAAAGGATTTTTGGAAAGAAGATTGCCTCCATCATCGATGGATTAACCAAGATTACTGATGTTTTTGATGCAAACTCAACCATTCAGGCCGAAAATTTTAGGAAAATTCTCTTAACCCTTGCCGACGATATTCGGGTAATACTTATTAAACTGGCCGATAGGTTACATAACATGCGAACCCTAGAGTCGCTGCCGGCTACCAAGCAAATGAAAATTGCCAGCGAGACCATCTACCTTTATGCACCACTGGCTCACCGTTTAGGACTCTACGCCATTAAAACAGAGCTTGAGGACCTAAGCTTAAAGTACCGCTACCCTCAAGTATACGAAGAGATAAGGAGTAAAATTGCCGACAACGAGAAGCGAAGGGTGCAACTTATCAATCACTTCTCGTTACCAATTATTCAGAAACTTGAAGAGAATAACATCGATTTTGAGATCAGTGGAAGACCAAAATCAGTTTACTCCGTTTGGAAAAAAATGCAAACCAAAAACGTTTCGTTCGAGGAGATATACGATTTACTTGCAGTCCGCATAGTTTTTAATCCCTATCCACACATACCAGAAAAAACCCAGTGCTGGCACATTTACTCGCTGATTACTGATATTTACAAGCCAAAGCCCGACAGGTTGCGCGATTGGGTTAGCACCCCAAAGGCTAACGGATACGAAGCTCTGCACTGTACCGTGATGGGCCCTGACGGGAAGTGGGTTGAGGTCCAAATTCGCTCGCGCCGAATGGACGAAATTGCAGAACGAGGTTTTGCTGCGCACTGGCGGTACAAGGAAATGGATGCTACCAGCCAGGAAAATGAACTCGATAAGTGGATTCGACGCGTTAGGGAGATGCTGGAAAATCCACAAGAAAATGCACTTGAGTTCCTCGACGAGTTTAAGCTAAACCTGTTTACCTCCGAGATTATTGTATTTACTCCAAAAGGCGAAACCCGTAGTTTGCCTAAGGGAGCAACCGCCCTCGATTTTGCCTATGAAATTCATACTGAGGTTGGGAATAGAGCTATAGGTGCCAAGGTTAACCATAAGCTGGTTCCATTAAGCTATCAGCTCAACACGGGCGACCAGGTAGAAATAATCACTGCAGCCTCACAAAAACCAACATGGGAATTGCTCAATTTTGCTACTACGGCCAAAGCTAAAGCAGCCATTAAAAACGCCCTTAAAGGAGAAGTAAAGAATAGGATAGAGAAGGGGCAGCAATTGCTTGAGGAAAAGCTTTTAGAGATGGGTATTCAACCCTCATCGCGTGTATTCAAGAAAATTCTACCAGCTTATGAGGTTTCATCAAAGGATGAGCTTTATGCCAAAATTGGTTCAGGGCTTATCAACCTCGATAACCTGAAAAAGATTCTGAAAAAGAATACCCAAAGCAAGTGGATTAAGTACTGGAAGTTGCAGCTAGGCTTTGGCGCTAAAAAGGTAGAGCCTGAAAGCGAAATCCAAACAAAGTACGACTTAAAAAAGCCCATAGTGCTTGGCGCCGACACTGACTCCGATAACCCGTCATATCTTGTAGCAAATTGCTGCAACCCAATTCCAGGCGACGAGGTTATTGGGTACCTCTCGCCCGATGATATTGTAATTGTTCACAAGGCAACCTGTGCCGAGGCTGTTAGGCTCATGGCTCAACATGGCGATAAGATTGTTGCTGCAAAGTGGACCACTCAGAAAGCCCTATCGTTCCTCGCCCGTGTTGAGGTTAACGGAATGGACCGAATCGGGATTATCAGTGAGCTTACCAAAGTGATTTCCGATGAGCTTATGGTGAACATTCGCAAATTCCATATCGAAAGCCACGATGGCATTTTTGAGGGCTTTATTGACCTATACGTGCATGATGTTACTCACCTTAACAACCTGATACTAAATATTATGAAGGTTAAGGGAATGGAGAACGTTCGGCGAATGGATAAGTTTGATGATTAAACCCGGATTACACACCATTGCAATGTGCAACCCGGGTTAATGTTTATTCCTCAGGTATTTCTATTTATCAACCGCAATGAGTTTATTCAAAACGTGTTAATGGTTACACGAGTGACCATGTTCGCCATGGTGTGAGCCATGATGATGTTCATGATGGCTACAGCTTTCTCCTGAGTCCGCTAACTCGCCGTTGATGTAGAGATCAACAACCTCATCGGTATTTCCAGAGCAACCCCTAACTACCTGAATGCCATGGGCTGCAAGCACATTAATAGCTCCTGAACCTATTCCTCCGGCAAGCATTATTTCAACACCCATTTGTTGTAAATCAAGTGCAATGTTCGATTTACAGCCACAGCCCTGGGGCGATCCAAGCGTTTCCTTTGCTGTTACTTTGCCGTTCTCAATGGTGTAAACCGTGTAGAACTCACAATGACCAAAATGTTCATCAACATGGCCATGTCTGGTTGGTACTGCAATTTTCATAATCATTTTTTTTTGTTAGTAAACCACTTATTCTCTATATCAAATGTGTTCTGAATTCTGATTATTTAGCTGATCGCAGAATATTTCAGTTTGGCTTTTGTTGATTCTAAGAGCCATACCGTTTGTAAGCGCTTTCGCCACCTTGCTCCTTGCCTGCTCAAGTATCCGCCCAAAGGTTTGCCTTGAAACCCCCATTTGTTTTGCTGCTTCTTCGTGATATAAACCTATACCGTCGGCAAGCCTTATTGCCTCAAGCTCGTCAGCTTCTAAAACTACGATTTCCATCAAGTGTAAGGGTTTACCGGCAGGCTTGAATAAATGAATATCGGGGGAATGGCAGATTCTTCGTGGACACTTGCTTCTTGGCATATGCTCAAAATATTTTTCACAAATGTAAGCATATGCCCAAAATGATAGCTATAATTAATGTTAAAATTTTAGGCAAGGCCTATAATTAACAAACAACTACTACCATTGTCATCCCGAGCGGAGTGAAGGATCTCTAATAGACCTCAATGAGATGTTTCGCTAGCGCTCAACATGACAACATTATTACAAGTAATTTTCAACGAATAACCATCCTTGTCATGCTGAGCTAGCCCAAGCATCTCTTTACCTTTAATCCTTGTTTTTTTGGAAATCGCTATTTGCCATACTTTTCTTTTGCGATGCAACGTTTCAGTGTTACTCTTTGGAAAATGTATTGCGTGCATCGCTATACATATGGCAATAATCATGGTGTTACAAATATTACGCCCCTACGGGGCTTAATACGTTGTTCGTTGTTCGTTATTCGTAAAACTATTGTCATGCTGAGCTCGCCGAAGCATCGCTTTACCTAAAACCCTTTTATTCTTGTTGTTTTTTTTGGAAATCGCTATTTGCCATACTTTTCTTTTGCGATGCAACGTTTCAGTGTTACTCTTTGGAAAATGTATTGCGTGCATCGCTATACATGTGTTAATAATCATGGTGTTACAAATATTACGCCCCTGCGGGGCTTAAGACGTTGTTCGTTGCTCGTTGTTCGTGAAACTATTTTTTAACTTTTAACTTTTAACTTTTAACTAGTTCTAACTTCCTCTAACTCCATCATATTCCATCTATTCCGACTCATTCCGACTCATTCCGACTCATTCCGATTCATTCCGATTCATTCCGATTCATTCCTCAAGAAATTAGCCCGGTTAATTCATGGCGCTTCGGATAAACTTTTTCTATGTTTTACTGTTTGATGTTGTATAACAAAAATTTTATCCTATTTTTGCTATTTAAAGTAAGTCTAAATTTAAGCTATGACCTGCAGCGATACTAAACTTGTTGTAAAACGCATACTCACCGATTACCTGGAGCGTAAAGGGCACAGGAAAACTCCCGAACGTTTTGCCATACTTGACGAGATTTACTCCCAGGAATCGCACTTTGATATAGAAACGCTCTATATCAAAATGAAAAATAAAAACTACCAGGTAAGTAGGGCGACGCTCTACAACACTATCGACTTGTTACTGGAGTGTGGGCTAGTAATAAAACACCAGTTTGGTAAAAATTCATCGCTATACGAGAAAGCTTATGAATGTAAGCAACACGATCACCTTATTTGTAGTCGCTGTGGTAAAGTAATTGAGTTTTGCGACCCCCGAATACAGGAAATAATTAACTCCGCCCAAAAGAATAGCGGATTCACTATTTCGCATCACTCGCTTTACCTTTATGGCCTTTGTAAAGATTGTCAAACCGAAATAGATAAGGTTGATCTTTCCCTTTAGATTGTTAATATCTTCCTTTTCAAAATTGTGCTAAAAGCATTACCTTTATATGCTTTTTGGCTTGAAAATTTGTGTGAACAATTGGTTTCGCTAAGGTTTTTATTTGCCAAAAGTAGCATAATTATTAAAGGAGATGAGTAAAGTTGATATTCTATTAGGCCTCCAGTGGGGCGACGAAGGGAAAGGGAAAGTTGTTGATGTTCTAACTCCCAATTACAGTGTAATTGCACGATTCCAAGGTGGTCCAAACGCAGGTCATTCCTTGGAGTTTAATAACATTAAACATGTGCTGCATACCATTCCTTCAGGGGTATTCCATCCTGGCTGCTTAAACTTAATTGGCAATGGTGTAGTAATTGACCCAATTATCCTGGCTGAGGAAATACACTCGCTTGAGAAGCTTGGGGTAAACCTGAAAAAATCGCTCAAAATTTCAAAAAAGGCTCACCTTATTTTACCCTCGCACCGTGAGCTCGATGCGGCATCGGAGGCAGCAAAGGGAAAAGGAAAGATAGGCTCAACCCTGAAGGGAATTGGCCCTACTTACATGGATAAAACCGGACGCAATGGGCTACGTGTGGGCGATATCCTTTTACCCGATTTTAAGGATAGATACAATTTCCTAAAGAACAAACACAAGGAAATATTAAGGCAATATAACTATTCAAGCAACATTGAGCAGCATGAGGAGGAGTGGTTTAAGGGCATAGAGCTTCTACGTCAGTACGACCTTATCGACTCTGAGTACGAAATAAATAGCTACATCAAACAGGGAAAAAGGGTGCTTGCGGAAGGTGCTCAGGGATCATTGCTCGATATCGATTTTGGTTCTTACCCGTTCGTAACCTCATCGAACACTATTTGTGCCGGCGCTTGCACGGGGTTGGGTATTGCTCCCCATGCGGTGGGTGAGGTTTACGGCATATTCAAGGCATACTGTACCCGAGTAGGCTCTGGACCATTCCCCACCGAGCTTGATAACGAGATTGGCGAAAAGATGCGAAAGATAGGCGTTGAGTTTGGTGCCACCACTGGACGGCCGCGTCGTTGTGGTTGGCTCGACCTAGTTGCATTGAAGTATGCTATTATGCTCAATGGTGTAACCCAGCTAATAATGACTAAACCCGATGTGCTTGATTCCTTTGAAACCATCAAGGTTGCAGTAGCATACAGGGTAAACGGTATTGAAACCGACAGGTTGCCCTACGATATTAATACGCCCATTGAGCCGGTTTACAAGGAGTTTAAGGGTTGGATGACCGATATTTCAGGCTTCAAATCCGATAGTGATTTGCCTGACGAGCTAATGGCTTACATCCAGTTTATTGAGCAGGAAACAGGCGTTCCGGTTAGGATTATTTCAGTTGGACCAAACAGGGACGAAACAATTGTAAGGGAATGAAAAACAGTTAGAAAGATATTTTTACAAAGGGATTTTCAATAGGCTTGGTATATTGCCAGGCCTTTTTTGTACGATAGTTGCTCAACTCCCAAACTACCCCGCTAAGACCTGAGGATTGATCCATTAACCTTGAACTTACCTCAAGGTTGGTTTCAATTTTTTCTCTAAACTCGTTGTCGGCAAAAACTCGTAACCCGAGGTACTTTACTGAGTTAATGTTTCCTGAAAGGCAGGTAGGCCAAACATAGTTTCCGGTAGGCGAACATACCAAAACATTCGTTTCCCACTCAATGGTGTATGGTTGAGTTCCTTTTTTATTCAGCCAGTCTTTACCAAACTTAAAGCTAAGCGTGTTTTCCGATGTAACTTTTTTCTCAAGGCTACCTTTCCAAATAACATTACCCTTTGAGTCGGTAATTCTTGCTTTACTTCTATTAACTATAACTTCCTGCGCTTTTGGGAAGTTAATGGATAGTGTATTGGATATCTGATCTTGAATAGCTGTAAACGAAACTATTGTTGAAATAAGTGTTGTGCTCTCATCTACGGTTTGCATCTCCATTGCAAACCTATCAATCTCTATTTGTGTACCAGAAATTTCTTGAGAGAAACTTTGTTGTGAAAAAGTTAATAAACAGAAAAATGCAAAGAAAGAGGACATCCGCAATGCGGACATCCTCTTTAAAAATGAAAAATTACTTTTGAATATTTGGCAGTTCAAGTCCATAACCCTTTTTCTTATCTTCAGCCTTAAGCAGTAATGCAAAAACTAGGGCAAGTATTCCAAGCGAAGTGAAAATTATCATTGGTATAGTGTAGTTGTAGGTATTAACTGTTACGCCTTCAACCACTTTTTGACCGGTTACACAGTACTTATCGAGCACCCAACCAATAAGGGCAGGAACACCCATTAAGCCCCAGTTTTGTACCCAGAAAATTAATGAGTAGGCAGTTCCAAGCTGATTCTCCGGGATAATTTTAGGAACTGAAGGCCACATTGCCGAGGGAACCAATGAGAATCCAATACCCAGAATAATAATAAGTACAATTGCAATAATCCAATGGTTGAGGAATGGGATTGAGAACATGGTGTGCACAAAGATAAGCAGAAGTGAGCCAATCAGCATGATAGTTGCCCCTTTGCCTTTCCTGTCGTAAATATTCCCGAAAAAGGGAGTAAGCAGTATGGTACCAAAGGGTAACATGGCAGGTATTGTGCCGGCAAGCGATTCATCAACACCAAACTTGTTTACCATTAAATCGGCGGCATACTTAAGGAATGGGAATACGGCTGAATAGAATAGTACACAAAGTATGGCAATGTACCACCAACCCTTGTTGGTAATGATATTGAAAATATCCGATATCTTAAATGCTTCCTCCTCGTTGGTTACATTGTTACTCTTGTCGTATTCGGCTTGGGAAGCATCGAGCTTCTTATCCATAAAAGTGTAAATGATAAATGAAATTAAGCCAATTACGAGAAGAATCAAGCAGAAAAGGATGGGCTTTGAAACATGGCCAAAAGCCTTAGCAATGGGTACCGATGTAGCCAAAGCAAGCGCAGTACCCAAACGGGCAGTAGCCATTTCCAAACCCATAGCAAGCGCTAGCTCCTTGCCCTTGAACCATTTTACAATGATTTTTGAAACGGTAATACCGGCCACTTCAACACCTACACCAAAAATAGCATACCCCAATGCAGCCATAAACACTTGTGCTTTAATGGGGAAAATCCATAGAATATTCCATACCTGCCCATCGAGCATATGGGTGGAAACAGCCCAGAACTTAATGGATGTACCAATAACCATTATGGTGGCAGCCATTAGACCGGTAAACCGAACACCCATTTTGTCGAGGATAATACCGCCAATGATTAGCATGAAAAGAAATACATTAAACCACCCGTAGGCGCTTGTAAAAAGTCCGTATTCTGAACTATCCCATGAGAGTTGTTGCTCTAAAAGCCCTTTCAGCGGGGCCATCACATCGGTTAAGTAGTAACCGGTTAACATGGTAAAAGCTACAACTGCCAGGGCTGTCCAACGCGCCCAGGCATGATCGCGCAGTGTTTGTCGAATCTTTTCCATTTAGTTTAAAAATTAGGTTTAGTTTGTTTTGTGCAGCAAATAAAATCAAAATAGCTCAAACCAAATACATTTTTTGTCAATAAAATAAAAAACCGCCTAAAAATTGGCGGTTTTATAATTGTATATTCAACATTTACTTATTTTCGTATACCCACATCTCCATGGGTTCGTCGGGGCGTTCAGAATTAATGCGCTCAATTTCGTTAAAAGCTTTGCTATAGGTGTCGTACTGACCAATTGAAACCAACTTAAAACCATTGGGTGAGTCAAGTATTTTTGTTTTGTTAAAACCCAATTTATGAACTTCTTCCTCCCATGCTGTTGCATTTGAAGGCACTTTAAAACTACCAATAATCACATGAAAACGGTAAGTGGCTTCATACTCTTGCTGTTTGCGCAACTCCTCCTGGCGGGCTTGCTCTTCGGCTATTCTTTTTTGTTCTTCCTCAAAAGCTTTTGCTTTTGCTATGCTGTCCTCTTTGGCTTTTTGCAGGGCAATGGGGTCAACCTTTTTGTCTTTTTTAAAGTACTTGCAACCAGTGCCAACAAATGCTGCCAGTACTATAAACAGTATAATTCTTTTCATAGGGTTTCTCGGTTAAGGTTTAATTTCAGTGCAATATATATACAAATTTTCAATAAATCAAAATTTAGCGCTAAAAGTTCAAGCAACCGTGCTGATTTTAATCCTTTTAGGTTATTTATTCGGCAAAGGGAGTGTTACTTTCAAAATCGGGACGGTAAAATTGGTTGCTAATCAAGTCTTGAACCCAGCCCCTGAAGCCATGATTTTCCAATACTTCAATAACTTTTTGGTACTCATCTTTACCCACGTGTTGGTTTAACTCTTTAGGAAGTTTAAGTCCTGAAGGAGGGTAGTACTGTGACATAAGTGAGATGTAAAGTCTTGGGGAAATCTCCTCGGCAAGGAAGTTGAGAAGTTTAATGCTGTCGTTGGCATGACCTGGCAGAACTAAATGCCTGATAATCATTCCAAACTCTGCTAAACCCTCGTTGTTTAGGATTAGGGTTGAACCCTTTTGCCTATACATTTCTTTAATGGCTTTTGATGCTACCTGAAAATAATCCGATACCCCTGAAAACCTTAGCGCTAATGTGCTGTCGTAATATTTTAAATCGGGTAAGTAAACGTCAACTATACCCTCAAGCATTTTTAGGGTTTCAACCTTATCGTATCCATTGGAGTTGTATACAATAATAGGCTTATAGCCCGATTTATTCAATGAATTTACAATATCAACCATCTGGGCCACTTGGTGCGACGGTGAAACAAAGCCAACCATTCCAATACCAGTGTTGAGTATGCTTTTTATCTCATCAACAATTACTTTAGTATCGGTTAACCAGTTTCTACTTTGCTTTGTATTTCTACTAATTTGGTGGTTTTGGCAGAAAATGCATTGCAGGTTACAATGCGCAAAAAAAACGTTACAAATTCCTTTTTCACCTGATATAATTGGCTCCTCACCTTTGTGAGGAAAAATTGATGATACAACTGGATTTACCCCAACATTACAGAAACCAGTCTGGGCATACCTATCAATGCCGCATTCATGGGGGCATAGGGTGCAGTAGCTTAAATCAAAGATTTTATTTTCATCCATGCCACAAAAATACTAAACCTATTTTAGGTATGATTAGGTGAGTTGCAAAACAAAATTTTATAGTTTTGTCTATGCTAATGGTGAAAATTTTGAAACGATGAAAACAATAATCGATCTTTTTGAGGAGAGCGTAAGTAAGTTTTCCGATAATCCTTACATTTGGGAGAAAGTAACCGATAGGTACGAACCAACATCTTACACCCAAACACGAACTGAGGTTTACCGTTTAGCTGCAGGGCTATTAAGCCTTGGAGTAAAGAAAGATGACAAGATTGCGTTACTGAGCGAAGGACGCAAGCTTTGGGTAATAAGTGAATTGGGGATACTCTATACTGGTGCTGTAAATGTTCCTCTTTCGGTAAAGCTAGATGGTAATGACTTACTATTCCGATTGGTTCATTCCGAAACATCTATGATTTTTGTATCGGGACAGCAAGCATCAAAGGTTGAAAAGTTACGCTCACAGTTACCTAACGTCAAAAGGGTAATATACCTCGATCAGCCGGAAAGGTTAGAGGGCGACGATCTGTTCGTTGGTGATGTTTTAAAGCTAGGCGAAGAATTTCTTAAGAATAACCCCGGAAAAGTTGAGGAGGTTTCAAAAAGCATTAAACCTGCCGATTATGCCAATATCAGCTATACTTCAGGCACCACAGCCGATCCTAAGGGTATAATTCTTTCGCATAGAAACTACACTGCTAATGTTGAGCAGGCCTTAACCCTTATGGAGATACCTGTTCATTATAAAACGCTGCTAATTCTCCCGCTCGACCACTGCTTTGCGCATGTAGCCGGTTTATACTCATTTATGGCTAAGGGAGCAAGTATAGCTACCGTTCAGGTTGGCAAGACCCCCATGGATACTTTGAAAAATATCCCCATAAACATCAAGGAGCTTAAACCAAACCTTTTACTCAGCGTGCCCGCTTTAGCCAAGAACTTCAAAAAAAATATTGAAAACGGCATAAGGGCAAAGGGAAAATTTACTGAGGCGCTTTTTAACCACGCCCTGAAAATCTCCTACAAGTACAATAAGGAGGGTTGGAATAAGGGAACCGGCTTTACTTTCATTTACAAGCCCCTTATATGGCTTTACGATAAAATTTTATTCAGCAAAATACGCGAGGTATTTGGTGGTGAGCTCGATTTCTTCATTGGTGGCGGGGCATTACTTGATATTGAGCTACAACGCTTTTACTATGCCATTGGAATTCCAATGCTACAAGGCTACGGATTGTCGGAAGCAACTCCCATTATCAGTTCAAACTCGTTAAAACGCCATAAACTGGGTTCATCGGGTCACCTGGTAAAATACCTTGAACTTAAAATTTGCGATGAGAATGGCAATGAACTACCTGTAGGGGAAAAAGGCGAAATTGTTGTCAAGGGCGAGAACGTAATGGTGGGTTACTGGAAGAACGAGAAGGCAACCGCCGAAACGGTGCGCGATGGATGGCTTTACACTGGCGATATGGGATACATGGACAAGGATGGCTTCCTTTACGTTTTAGGAAGGTTCAAAAGCTTGCTTATTGCCAGCGATGGCGAAAAGTATAGCCCCGAAGGAATTGAAGAGTCGTTGGTTCAGCACTCCAAGTTTATTGATAGTGTTGTGCTTCACAACAACCAAAAGCCTTACACCACAGCCCTAATTGTTCCCTCAAAGGAGGCACTGAAAAAAGCCATTGCGGCTAAGGGTATCGACCCTGAATCGCACGAAGCCGCCAAGGAGGCCATTGCCATAATAAACAATGAGATAGCCCGCTTTAAACCCGGTGGCGAGTTTGGCGATATGTTCCCTGAACGATGGCTACCTACAACCTTTGCCATTCTTGATGAACCCTTTACTGAGCAGAACGGTTTAGTTAATAGTACACTGAAGGTAGTTAGAGGAAAAGTTGAAAAACTCTATGAGAATCGCCTGGAATTCATGTACACCCCAAGTGGCAAAAATATTGTTAACGATGCAAATATCCAGTCGGTTCAAAGCTTACTTAAAAATTAAGAACTATATCATCACAAATTTGTTGTAAGGAGGGCACTTAAATGTCCTCCTTTTTTTTAACTTTACTAAAAAGACTTTAACGCATGGAACGATACCTTAAAGCACTACAAAGGGGAATAATTTACTTAACCCTTTTTATTATCTCGCTACTATTAATTATAGCGTTAATTGACGTTTTTATTAAGCTATACGATGGGTTGATAAATAATCCACTTCGAGCTTTTATTGAATTGCAATATCCTCAGCTTATCGATTTATTTTTAGTAATTATTATTGGGGTTGAGCTACTGGAAACCATAAAAGGTTTCCTCAGGGACGAGATACTCCATGTGGAGCTTGTGGTTTTGGTTGCCATAATTGCTATCTCACGCAAGGTTATAGTATGGGGAATTTCAAAAACCACATCGCAGGAGATGTTTTCCCTGGCTGCCATGCTGGCTGCCCTGGCATTAACCTATTGGGTTATTAAAACTTGCTATAAAAAGAAGTATAACAAGTTAGGGTCAAACCTTCCAAAGGCAAATTCTAGTTGTGGCGATGTTAATGTTTGATAATATTAGGTGTAATAAACTTTTTTTAACACATCCAGCGGAGGTTTAAACTACCCTGGGGCTTACCTTAGCATTTCATAGAATAGCGAAAATGAGAAAGGGAGCCTTGGGGATTTTGATGAGTTATCTTCATTTCAGGAAGAAATGCTTACCGAAAGGGGGATATGGCATACATTCACCTTTTGTTTTTGATCTGTATACCACTACAATTGAAAACGATAGCAGGGAATCGGTCTTTGAGAGTATTGAAGTGTACCGCAAGGAGCTGTTAGGCTGCGATATTGGAATTATTCGTAAATCGATTGCCGAAAGCCTGAATGGGGGATTTAGAGGAGAACTGGTTAAGCTAAGTAGAATTGCCCGAACTGCTTCTGTACCACCACACCTGGGGAGGTTGCTATACAGGATTGTAAATCGCTTTAAACCCAATGTAATGCTCGAACTTGGAACATCGGTTGGTATTAGCTCAATGTACATTGCCAAGGCAAACCCACAAGGAGTTCTTTATACCATTGAAGGCGATGAAGCAGTTTTTGGAATTGCCCAAAAACGTTTCGATACCATGAATATTACAAATATTAAACCCATTTGTGGTATATTTGAAACAGAATTGCCAAGTATTGCAAGGGAAGTACCCGGTTTCGATTTTGTTTTTATTGACGGTGACCATAACGGGACTAAACTTTTGCAGTATTTCAACGTCATACTTCCAAAGTTAAATGAAAATTCAGTGGTTGTGGTTGACGATATTCGCTGGAGTAACGATATGGAAGATGCCTGGAGGGAACTCAAGGCCAACAGGCAAGTGTCAGTTTCCATTGACCTGTTTAGGTGTGGAGTGCTTTTCTTCAGGAAAGGCATAGCCAAACAAAATTTTATGCTTCGATACGGACCATTCTAACAAGTAAAATATAATAACCTAGTATATGAGCGAGCATTACTTAATCAACATTACAAACATTAAAAAGTACTACCAGGTAGGAAGCGTTGTTGTGAAAGCCTTAAAAGGGGTCGACCTAACCATAAAACGTAATGAGTATGTAGCAATTATGGGGCCTTCGGGTTCTGGAAAATCAACCCTGATGAACATTCTGGGTTGTTTGGATACGCCAACCGATGGTACCTATATACTCAATGGAACAGATGTAAGCAAGTTGTCCGACGACCGGTTAGCCGAAATCCGTAATAAGGAAATTGGGTTTGTTTTCCAAACCTTCAACCTCTTACCCCGTTACACTGCACTCGATAATGTAATGCTACCGCTAATTTATGCCGGAATACCAAAACATGAGCGTATTGAAATGGCAAAGTTAGCCCTTAAGAATGTTGGGCTTGACGACCGAATGGAACATAAACCAAACGAGCTCTCTGGCGGTCAGCGTCAGCGCGTTGCCGTGGCACGAGCCCTAGTAAATAGCCCTTCTATCATTCTCGCCGATGAGCCTACTGGTAACCTCGACTCAAAAACATCTATCGATATTATGAACCTTTTCGAGGATATCTATGAGCAAGGCAATACCATAATTGTTGTTACCCACGAGGAGGATATTGCCCGCCATGCCCGGAGAATTGTTAGGCTCCGTGATGGTCATATTGAGTCGGATGAACCAAATCCAAACCCTATTCTAAGGCAAAAAGTTGTAATTACTGAACAATAAATATTGGTTTGCGTTGATTTAAATATTTCTTGTTTAAACAAGGTAGATAAACTATATTGCAACGCAACAATTATTGTATGAAAATTTACACAAAAACAGGCGATAAGGGCTCAACATCGCTGATAGGCGGAACTCGCGTTCCCAAGTACCATCCACGGATTGAAACCTATGGCACAGTAGATGAGCTGATTGCATTCACCGGTTTGCTCCGCGACCAGGATATCGATAGACACACTGTTGAAACCCTCATATTTATTCAGGATAGGTTAATGAACTGTGCATCGATACTTGCTGCGGACTGCACCGATTGCAAGGTAAGGATACCTAAGATTGAAAGCGCCGATATACAACGTCTGGAGAATGAGATTGATGCCATGGATGCTCAGCTTGAGCCTTTAACATCGTTTGTGCTACCCGGAGGTCATCCGGTTGTTTCGTTTTGCCATGTTTGCCGAACCGTTTGCCGCAGAGCCGAACGTTTGGTTACTCACCTAGCTGAAGAAACACCACTCCCTGAAAATCTTGTAGTTTTCCTTAACCGGCTTAGCGATTACTTTTTTACCCTTTCACGGAAACTTGGCAAGGATTTTGGAGTTGAGCAAATAAAATGGCAGCCTAATTTGTAATTCCAAAAAATTTATATATTTGTGTGGTTGTCAATAAAGATATTTTACTGACAATCAGTTTTTTAATAAACTTAAAAGCACTATGTATTGGACATTAGAATTAGCATCCAAGTTAGAAGATGCACCATGGCCAGCAACAAAGGAAGAGTTAATTGATTACGCCATTCGTTCTGGCGCACCTCTTGAGGTAATTGAAAATCTTCAGGAGCTGGAGGACGATAATGAAATTTACGAGAGCATTGAAGATATCTGGCCCGACTATCCTACAAAAGAAGACTTTCTTTTTAACGAGGATGAGTACTAAAAAAATTAAGGAGAGGTTAACCTCTCCTTTTTCCTTATTTGCTTTTGCTGCCTAGTATTTCGAGTCGCTTTTTATTACCAAGTTCCACCGGTTGCACCTTAAAGTCCCTTGGTATTATGCTGTTCCTATTAGCCGGACGTTTAGCCTCATGCCATTTGAAACCCTTAAGCATAACATCTTCCTGTTCAACTTTCTCAATGGGGTAAAGGTTTGATGATGGTTTCTCGCGGAAGGTAACCCGGCTTACTTTATTATCCTTTACCAGGATTGAAATTTTTGCACTCTCGGAACGGTTGGCTAATGTAAGAGTGTTGCCATCGCGTATAAAGTAAACCGCTTGCCCATTTCCATTTACATCAATCTTTTCCGCCTTACCGTTATTAAAAAATGCGGTTATGGTTTTACCTTTAATCTGGTTGTAAAATTTGTCTTGCTCAAATGAGGTAATGAAGGCATTGCCGTTAAAATCCATTCGGTTTATTTTGTTATTTTTTGAGTGAATGGTTATGTGTTCGGCAGTCATTTGGTTTACATCGTTCCAGAGGATAGGATCAACATACATATCAATTGCCGAGTCGCGGGTGTTGTATAACATTGAGTCGCATAGCCCCTGAACATCGCGCCTGTAAAAAGTAACATTGCCTAGCGCTTTAAGAATTCTATAGGTGGAGTCCGTTGATTTTTCATGTTTTTTGCTAACTACTTTAAAGTAGTTTGCCTTAAGGAATAAACTATCGGAATCATCAATTAGCATCAGGTAGGGGTTGTCCGTTACCTCGGCTTGCTCGGTTTCCTGCCAAAAATTAGCTTTTTGCCCATAGATGTAAGCCCTGTTAACAGTGTCAATTAGCACTACATTTCCAATTGCCCGGGCAAACTTACTGGATTTGTCGTAGAAAATGTTGTCGCCAAATATTTTATTCTCCTTGCTAAGTATGTAAGCATTTTGTTGTAGGTTGGTTTGCTCATTTTTTTTATTGTACCAACCCTTTTCGCAGTAAGCAAAATTATCCTTATTAAAGATGTGGGTTGGTCCAAAGAAGTAAGCAAGTTCATTCTTGGTGCTGTAGCTAAGGGAGTCGGTGTATATTGTTCCATCGGGGTCAACCATCACTACGTTTCCAGCAAACGATAGGAGGTTGGAAGAGCGGTTAAAGTAGCCCCGCTGGCTGGTTAGCTTCGACTCCTTTGAGGTAATTACACCCGGAGTTGTATAGTAGGCAACATTCGTTTTTGAGTTAAAGTATAGGGTTTGGGTAGTAAGCGTGGTTTCGTCGTCAATTAGTTTAACCTCTTTTCCGGTTATCTTACCTACTGAGGTTTTGCCATCAAAGTGAAGGGTTTGACCGGTTATTCGGGTTGAACCCTGTTGAATGCTAACATTACCAAAGGCATCAAACCAGTTATCATCGGGATTATGGTAAGCGCTGTCGCAGACTATACGGGTGTTTTCGTGCTGAAAGCGTACATTCCCAATATACCTGATAATTTTCTGGCCATCAATATTGAGGTTTTTCATGCTCTTTGCCCCTTCAAACCTAATTCGGGTTTTTTGTTGAGCTTGAGCGCCTGTGAGCAATCCCAGCAGAATAGGTATAATAATAAGAATACGAAGTATGGATTTCATCTCAATTATGCCTACTTTATCCAACCCTTACTTTGGAAATCGCAACTATGAAAATCATTATCAATCCTGATGTAGAACGATTTTATTTTTTTTGAAACCCAGTCCCTGAGTATCTCGTTTTCCTTACTCGACTTGGCCATTTCCTGAATTTTATCGTAATCGTCTTTCAGGTTAGCCTTATGGGCAGGCACAATTCGTTTAACCTTGATGATTTTAAAAACGATATTTGCAAGCTCATCGCGCGACTCAAAGGGTGCGCTATACTCGCCCTCTTTTAGGTCTTTTATTGCATAAAAGTCCGATGGCTGCAAGTGCTCTTTCTCAAACAGCGAGGTATTGGTAAAGGGGTTGATCATCAAGCCCTTGTTTAGGTTTGATTTTTTATCCTCGGAGAAACGGAGCGCAGCGTTCTCAAAGGTAATACTATCGTTGCGGATAAGCGTGGCAATGCTGTCGAGCTTTTGAACTGCTTTTGAAAGCAAATCGGTTGTGAACTGAGGTTTGAGAAGGATATGCCTAACGTTTACCTGGTCGTTTCGTCGTTCAATCATCTGGATGATGTGCAATCCGTACTCGGTTTCCACCACCTGGCTAATTTGACCTTCCTTAAGGTTAAATGCGGCATCGGCAAATGCCTTAACAAGCTCTTCGCGTGAACGGAAACCCAACTCTCCGCCCTTTATGGCCGATGCTCTATCCTCAGAGTAGAGGGCGGCAAGGGTTGAAAATCGTTCACCATTAAGTATTCGATTACGAATCTCAAGCAGCTTTTCTTTAGCCTCAAGCTTAGCCTTTTCGGCATCGGGGGGATAAATTGCAATCTGTTGAAGTTCGTACTGCATGGGTATGTCGGGTAGGCTATCGGAGGGAATTTTCTTGTAAAAAGCTTTTACGTCCGATGGGGTTATTTTAACCTTATCTACAATCTTACGCTGCATCTGCTGGGTTAGCTGTTGCTCGCGTATGATTTCTCTTAAATCATCTTTAATTTCAAATATCGGTTTGTTAAAGTAATTCTCCAGTGCCTTTTCCGATCCAATTTGATTGATAAAGTACTTTAAACGACGGTCAACTTCGCTTTCAACTGAACCTTCGTTTACCTCAATACTATCAATTTTGGCCTGGGTTATTAGAAGTTTCTGAATAAGGAGTTGCTCCAATAACTGGCAACGGTCGATATTAGCATTTGTACTGCCTTGCATTTTAATGCGCAGGAGTTCCTGCTCAACATCGGATAGAAGTATGCGCTCATTTCCAACAACTGCAATTACCTTGTCGATAGAGATATTTTCCTGCGCGTGCGAACTAAAACTAAACGAAAAAATCAATAAAAAAAGTGTAGGTAAACTAAATGCTTTCATGGTTGTACTATTTGTAGATTTCAAAATTACGATCGTCTTTTGCTTTAATAAACAAATTGCGTTCCAGCTGGTCAATCAGGTTTTGCTTTCGCGCGTTAATAATTAGCTGTTTTATCTCGTTTGTTATGTAGGCGAGAGGTGCAGTTTCGCCTTGCTCTTTAACCTCACGCAGCGAAACCAGGTAGATGAAACTGCCGTCTTCCATTTCAATGTATTGTTTTGAAAAGGTCTCCTTTACATTATCGATTGTGTAAGGAAGCTGACGGGTAATTACCGAGAATGGTATCCATTGGTCACTGAAAAAATCGTAGAAAATGGCCGCCTGATAGGCCAAATTATCCAGGAGTTGTATGTCCTCCTGTTTCTTAGAACGGTATATTTCCTTGATCTTTGGGGTTTGTGGGGCTTCCTTGCGGAGCTTTATGAATAGTGCTTTAACTATTGGCTCTGATAGAACAAAGTTATCCTTGTTGGAGTAGTAGTACTGCTCTACCTCTGTTTCCTTAACCAGTGTATCGAGTTTTTGGTTTACGTAAGCCTGCTCGTACTTGTGGATTAGTAGCGAGGCCCTATAATCTTCCAGCTGACGTGCCACATTTTTCTCCTTATCGGTAAGGTTGTTCTCGGCCTGTTTTAGCAGGAGTTGAGTTTGAATCCACTTTTCAATGTAAGCCTTAGCAATTAGTATACTGTCCTCCTTACTTACATTTGTGAGGAAAATATTTTGAAGGTCGCTTTCGTAGAGGTACTTATCGTATACCCTTGCTACAGGCCGGCTATTATCGGCGTTTTGGCAAGCAGTAAGTAAGCCAGTTACTACAATCAGCGAAAAAAGTAGTCTATTCATTTTTTTATTTATTGAGATTTTCAAGTAGCCTACTGTAAGTGTCAGTGTTAATATCCACCTTGTATTTTTCCTTAAGCGTTTGAACCCATGATTCCTCCAGATAATTCTGATAATCAGCTATAACTTCTGCCCTGCAGTCGTTTAGCTCCTTAGGCTCACCTGTAGTTGTTTTACTGATATGTACTACAAGGTGTTTGTCGTTCTGAACACTACTGTTAATACCTGAGTTCCATTGGGTATAACCTGAAAGCAATGGATTATCGGGGAAGCCTACCTGTTGGTTGTAGGTAACATTTTGTGCCTTCTTATTCCATTTCTTAACGAGTTCATCAGGATTTATTGCCGGGTTCTTTTTTAGGCTCTTTACTAGCGCCTGGGCAATCTTACTATCAGAGGTTTGGTAAACGGTAAAGTAAATTTTTTCGCCCCACAGATACTTATCGCGGTGGTTCTCGAAAAATGTGTTGAGTGCCGTGCTATCAGATGCTTTTGTCCATACCTCGCGATTCGATATCTCAAAAAGCAGCATACCTTCGAGGTATTCGTTGGCAAGCTGTTTAAATTCTGGATATTTTTGGGGTAAAAGCGATTTTTCTAGGTTAATTATGGTTTGGTTTACCCAATCGGTATAAATAGAGCTGATGAACGATTGGATGGAATGGCTCCTGCTTTTTTGCTGGTTCTGCCCAATAAACTGGAGCAAGTCGGATAGTGTATAATTCAATCCTTTTACAACCAGTAAGGTTGGGTTTGTTTTGATGCCTGGAACTTTCCAATCGCCTTTAAAAATTGTGGAATCGATAAGCGATGAGAGAAGTTTAGCTGATTCGGCGGGGAACTCCTTAACCCCGTACTCCTTTTTGAGTTTGTTAATGAATGAGGTACGTATGAGCATGGTTCTGCTGTCGCGAGCCAGTAGGTTTTTAATCTCTGCCTGCATCTCCTCGAACTCACCCGGGAGCTTTCTATCAAGAAGTTTAACCACATGCCACCCAAATGAGATTTGAAAGGGCTTGGAGATATCGCCAATATCTTTTAGGGAAAAAGCAACCTCCTCGAACTCAGGTATTATTTGGCCGGAACGAATCCAGGGTAGTTCGCCACCGTTCGGGGCTGTACTGTTGTCCTGCGATTCCTTTTTGGCTAGTTCGGAAAAGTTTTCACCGTTAAGGAGGCGGTTATGAATGTCAACTATTTTTTGGCGGGCGTTTTCCATTTCCTGAGGCGAAGCATTGGGGTTAACCCTCACCATGATGTGGGCAACCTTAATTTGCCCCTTGGCAGGGCGACGACCGTGAACCTTAATGATATGGTAACCAAAGCGGGTGCGAACCGGCATCGAAACCGAATCGACTGGAGTATTGTAAGCTGCACTTTCAAAGGGGTAAACCATTTGAAAGGCTGAGAACCAACCAAGGTAACCATTGTTTCGGCTAACCGAAGGATCGTTGCTAGTGGTTAATGCAACTTTGCCAAAGGGTTCGCCGCTAAGAACTTTGGAGCGAGCCTCAAGGGCTTTTTGGTAGTACTTAAGAGTATCGGAACCCGTTACTGTTTCAGGAATGCTAATAAGGATGTGGCTGGCACTTACCTCTTCCAGCATACGCTGATATGCCTCACGGGTTAACCCATCGAGCGTTTCCTGATCAATGAGGTACGCTTGCGCAAGCTGATCTACATAACCATTATACTCATTCCTGAACGAAGATAGGGTGTCGATTCCTGCATCGCGGGCTGCTTGAACCTTTAGCTTAAAGTTGATGAAAAGGTTTAGGTAGTCATCAAGGGTCGATTTATCAATTTTAGTACCAGTAGCCTTGGTGTTTTTAATGTAAAGCGATATAAACTCATCAGCTGAAATAGGAGTATTGTTGATAGTTAAAAGCGTTTCAGAGCCCTGTTTCTGGGCATAAGCAATTTGTCCTGCTAACACTCCGGCTGTAATGATTGCTACTCGAAATACCTTTCTCATCGGTTTTGGGTTTAAGGTTACCTTACAAAACATTAGTTTGCACTAATAGCTGGTATCGCGACTATAGTTTGGAGCCTCGCGGGTGATTGCCACGTCGTGGGGGTGGCTTTCAATAATACCTGCATGAGTAATCCGAACGAACTTGGCTTTTTTGAGCGCATCGAGGTTTGGTGCGCCACAGTAGCCCATACCGGCACGTAGGCCGCCAATAAGCTGGTAGAAAACCTCGGAGAGGGTTCCCTTGTAGGGAACGCGAGCTACAATGCCTTCGGGTACAAGTTTTTTAATGTCGTCCTCAACATCCTGGAAGTAACGGTCCTTGGAGCCCTGCTGCATGGCGTCGAGTGAGCCCATTCCTCTGTACGACTTGAACTTACGGCCATTGTAAATGATTGTTTCTCCTGGCGATTCTTCCACACCTGCAAATAGCGATCCGGCCATAATGGTATCGGCGCCTGCCGCTAGGGCTTTCACAATATCGCCTGAGTAACGAATTCCACCATCGGCAATTACAGGAACGCCTGAGCCTTGAATGGCACTTGCAACGTCCCAAATAGCGTTTAGCTGAGGAACACCAACGCCTGCAACAACACGGGTTGTACATATTGAACCCGGGCCAATGCCTACTTTAATCGCATCGGCTCCAGCATCAACAAGCATTTTAGCGGCATCGGCTGTGGCAATGTTCCCAACAATCACTTCAAGCTTGGGGAATTCCTTTTTCACCATTTTTAGCATCTCAATCACACCCTTGCTGTGGCCGTGTGCTGTATCAATAACAATGGCATCAACATCAGCCTCGTATAGTGCCCTTACGCGAATAAGTGTATCGGCTGTAACTCCAACACCTGCTGCAACCCTTAAACGCCCCTTGGCATCCTTACTGGCATTGGGATTATCTTTTACCTTGGTGATATCCTTGTAGGTGAGCAAACCAATTAGCTTATTATTCTCGTCAACCACCGGAAGTTTTTCAATCTTATGCTGTTTTAGTATTTCGGTTGCCTTTTCAAGGTCAATCGACTGGCTGGTTGTAATAATTCCTTTCGATGTCATTACATCCCTGATGGGGGTACGCAAATTCTCCTGAAAGCGTAGATCCCTGTTGGTAACGATGCCTATAAGGATGTTCTCGTTGTTAACTACGGGAATGCCCCCAATACGGTACTCCTTCATCATGGCAAGGGCATCACCAACAGTAGCGTCGGGATGAATGGTAACGGGTTCATAGATCATTCCATTCTCGGCACGTTTTACCTCGCGTACCTGGCGAGCCTGCGCCTCAACCGACATATTTTTATGGATAACCCCTATGCCTCCTTCGCGGGCAATGGCAATGGCCAGTGCCGATTCGGTTACCGTATCCATGGCGGCCGAAACAATTGGCGCTTTAATTGTAATGTTTCGCGTAAATCGCGATGTCAAATCAACATTGCGGGGTAATACTTCTGAGTATGCCGGAACTAACAGCACATCGTCGAAGGTTAAACCTTCGGCTACTACTTTATCATCTAAGAACGACATGGCTAACTGGTTTACTGTTTAAAAATGCGGCAAGTTACAAAAAAATAGCATACCTGCAATTGGCTCAGCCCAATATGCAGCTCTGGCTATGTTATTTTTTGCAAAACCCTAAAAGGTAGTTGTTGACATTTTGTGTTAACCCAGGTGCAATGAATTAAAAAATTATAAATGGGCTTGTTTCTAGAGGAATGGGTCGGAATGAATCGAAATAAGTCAGAATATGAGGAAGTTAGAGGAAGTTAGATGAAGTTAGAGGAAAATAGAACAGATAAATCTAAGAATTTTGATAATCAAATTTAACCTAACAAAAAATAGAACGCAGGTTACACTGATTAAATAGATTTACGCAGATTTTCAATAAGCACCAAACGCCAACCATAAAAAACTAAACACCTTTAAACACTTAACAAAAAACGTTGATTCAAATCCCCAAAAAAAAAAGTAGCTGATTTTTTTATTGTTATGTAAATTTACAATATCTTGAAGTATAAAATTGAAAGAATAATTATGGATGAGGTTGAGATCAATGCAATACTTGCAGAGCTTGATGATTTAAGGAAGAAGTACGAAGAGCTAAAGGCTCTTCATGATGCCCAAAATAAGATTCAAAGCGATATAGAAAGCAGATTGCTTGATAGCGAAGCCCGTAATGCTGCACTGTTATCGGCCAACCCTGATATGATGTTTGTTTTCGATAAGCAAGGTTATTTTATTGACTACAATGGAGGGCTTAATGAGATGTATGCACCTCCGGAATTCTTTGTGGGTAAAAGAGTTGATGAAGTCTTGCCTGAACAGGTTGCAAAATTAACCCACGAAAAGATAAAGCAGCTTTTTGAAACCGGTAAAATGCAGGTTTACGACTACGACCTTGTTATTCAGGGTAAAACAATGTTTTTTGAAAGTCGCCTTGTTAAGTATGGAACTGATAAAGCATTAGCCGTAGTAAGAAATATTACCCAAAGGAAGAACTATGAAATTACCCTAAAGGAAAGTGAACTGCGATACCAGGAACTGTATAACCTTTTACGATTACTTGCCGATACGGCTCCCGATATGATTTGGGCCAAGGATGCTCAAAAGCGATATATTTTTGCCAATAGGGCAATGTGTCAAGAGTTGCTCAATGCGTCTGACACCAATGAACCAATAGGTAAAACCGATTTATTTTTTGCTCTTCGCGAAAGGGAGAAACATCCAGAGGATCCCAACTGGCATACTTTTGGAGAGCTATGTATGGATTCCGATGAAATTACAATGCGGGAGCTGCGCCCCATGCAGTTTGATGAGTATGGTAATGTTAAGGGCAAATTCATGTTCCTTGATGTTCATAAGGCCCCCATTTTCAGTAACGATGGAAAGTTAATGGGAGTTGTTGGTACGGCCCGTAACATTACTGAAAAGAAGGAGATGGAGGAAAAGCTAAAACTATCAGAACAAACATACAAAGGAATCCTAAATAGTATTTCGGAGGCAGTTTACATTCAGGATGAAAATGGAGTTTTTATAGATGTAAACGATACTGCCACCCGAATTTACGGTTACCCTCGTGACTACTTTATAGGCAGAACTCCTGAATTCCTGTCGGCGCCAGGGTATAATAACCTAGAGCAGGTTGCGCAGTGCGTGAAAAAGGCTTTCCATGGCGAACCTCAGGTATTTGAATTCTGGGGGATACGGCACGATGGAGCCTACTTCCCCAAGATTGTAAGCCTTACGCCAGGAGTATATTTTGGTAAAAATTGTGTAATTGCGGTGGCACGCGATATTACTGAACAAAAGAACTGGGAAAAAGAGATACTCGAGGCAAAGAGTAAAGCCGAGGAAAATGATAAGCTAAAATCGGCCTTTCTGGCCAATATGAGCCATGAAATTAGAACTCCATTGAACGGCATAATGGGGTTTGTGCAGCTTATGCGTAACCCAAATTTGTCCAAGGAAGATTTTGAAAAATACCTAAATGTAATTGAAAGAAGTGGTGAGAGGCTTAATGAACTGTTAACCGGCCTTCTCGATATGGCTAGAATTGAGGCAGGCCAAGTCAAAGTAATTTACAAAAGGACCAATATTGCAAGCCTGGTAAAGTACGTAACCGAATTTTTTACCCCCGATGCAAGGGTAAAAGGTTTAGGAATAACTCATAAAATCAATATTCCTGAGCAGTTAGTTGAGATTGAAACCGATGGCTACCTGTTACAGGATATCTTTTTTAACCTGATTAAAAATGCCATAAAATATACAAATAAGGGAAACATAACCATTGGTTGTGAGTATTTTGATAGTTCACTACTATTTAAGGTAAGCGATACAGGTATTGGAGTACCACGGGATAAGCAAAAAGTGATTTTTGAACGCTTTGTGCGAGCCAATAATGATTTGACTAATCCGGTTGATGGTGCTGGTTTGGGATTATCAATAGCAAAGGCTTACGTTGAAAGACTTGGTGGTAAAATTTGGTTGGAAAGCGAACCCGGTAAGGGCTCAACCTTCTACTTCACTATTCCCTTAAGTCCAAATGTTAACTTCTAATTCATCAACTGACTAAAATTCGTCAACTGTTTTTTTCGATAAACAGTTCCCCTCTATAAATGTTTCCGCCTTCCATTTTGATTATCTCCGCTGAATTTGTTAATCCATAGCATTTCGGATTAACTGTTCACTTTTTGCTATTCCTCTAACTTCCTCATATTCCGTCACATTCCGATTCATTCCTCTAGAAACAAGCCCGCTTGAATTTTTAAATTCATGGTACTTGGGTTAAATAGCCGTCTCCCTTTGCCAGAAACACTTATTCGGTTATACCCCACTGGTTTAACATGTAAGCATATATAAAGGCCTGTTCCTTGAGCTGAAGGTACCTACCCGATGATTGGCTATGGCCAAGCGACATATCAACCCAAAGCAAAATTTGGCTGTTACCGGTATTATTAGCCCGTAGCTTAGCCACCCACTTTACGGGCTCAAAGTATTGCACTTGATTGTCGTTGTAGCCCGATGTAACAAGCATGTTAGGGTAGGGCATCTTTTTAATTTGGTCGTAGGGCGAGTACGATTTTATGTAGTAGTAGAAGGTAGAATCGTGAGGATTTCCCCACTCGTTGTATTCAACAGTAGTTAATGCTTGTGTTGAATCGAGCATCGATGTAAGCACATCTACAAAAGGCACCTCTGCAACCACAGCTTTGAATAGATCGGGGCGCATGTTTAATGCTGCTCCCACAAGTAATCCGCCAGCGCTGCTACCATGAGCTATAAGTTTTGAAGCTGAAGTATAGCCATCGGCAATAAGTTTCTCGGCGCAAGCAACAAAATCGGTAAAAGAGTTTTTCTTGTTCAGGAGTTTGCCTTGGTTATACCAGTTCCGTCCCATTTCCTGTCCGCCTCGCACATGGGCAACTGCATATACTACACCTCTGTCAAGTAAGCTAATGAGATTTGGATCGAAGGTGGTGTTGATGGAGTAACCGTAAGCACCATAGCCGTAAAGGAGCAAGGGCGTGTTTGGGCTAAACCTGGTACCTTTCCTATATACCAGTGATATTGGAATCGTTGTACTGTCCGGTGCAGTTGCCCAAATCCGCTTTGACTCATATTTAGTTGGATCAAAACCACCCAGAACTTCATTCTGCTTGAGCAGCCTTTTTTTGCGGGTAGTCATGTTGTATTCGCATGTGGAACCGGGAGTGGTAAACGAGGTGTAGTAGTAATAAAAAAGATTAGTGTTAAACTCAGGGTTTACTGAGGGAAGAGCAGTGTAAACCTCCTCGCCAAAATCGATATAGTGCTGCTCCATATTCAGTAGGTTTACTACCCTAACCTTCAATAGCGCATCGCGGCGTTCGGTTGTTACTATGTGGTTTTTAAAGGCTTCCATGGTAAGAATTAGTACCGAGGAGTCGGCAGGGATTACCTCTTTCCAGTTCTTAAGTGTTGGGTTGGTAACTGGAGCCCTAAGCACCTTAAAATTGGGAGCGTTTAGGTTGGTTAAAAAGTAAAAATGACTGCCTGAGTGGTCAACGCTATACTCAAGGTTCTGTTCTCGCCCCACTATCAATCTAAATTTATCTAAGGGCTTTTCGGCGTCCAGGTACCAGCACTCACTTGCAATTCCATTGGATGTTGATATTATTACGAAGCTGTGCGATTTTGTGGTAAACACATGTGCCCTGAAAGTTTTGTCGGTTTCCTTAAAAACCGGGACATCATCGTATGGTTGGAGTATGTCGTGGCGGAAAATGGCTGATGGGCGCAGGGTGCTATCCTTGAAGGCATAGAAAACAAATCGGCAATCCTTAGTCCAGGCAACCTCACCGGTTGTGTTTTCAATTTTATGCTCCAAAATCCGACCCGATGCCAAGTCCTTGAAGTAAATGGTAAAAAGCCGTTTCCCCAGGGTATCAACCCCAAATGCCATGAAATGGTTATCGGGCGAGATATCAATGCTTGCAATCTGGCAGTAGCGATGGCCTGCAGCAACCTCGTTCTCATCAAGTATTATTTCTTCAGGCGCATTCATGGATCCCTTTCGCCTACAGTTAATGGGATACTCTTTGCCTTCCTCGTATCGAATATAGTAGTAGTAGCCATTCATGAAAACAGGAACAGTAATATCGTCGCCTCGTTTGCGTGAGCGCATTTCAGCAACCAACCTATCCTGCAGGTTCAGGGTAGGTTCCAATACTGCGTATGTGTAGGCATTCTCAGCCAGCAAATGGTCAATTACCTTTTGCGATTCACGATTCCGTAACCAGAAGTAAGGATCGATGCGTGTATCGCCAAACATAACCAAAAGCGTATCGTGTTGTTCAGCTAAAGGCGCAGTGGGTACTAAGGAACAGCCCGAAATAATGAGTGTAGCAAAAAAAAGAAAAGTATTTTTTAAGGCTCTTATCATCTACATCAAAATGTGTTTTAAACATCAAATTTATTACTTCCGTTGGTTTTTACCAAATTGATGTTACTATAAATTGAATAGCGAGCATAATAAACGGCATGTGAACAAAGAACCGATTTGTTTGTTAAATAGAAAATATTCGGGCAATGTTGCGATCGTTTTTTTCAGTTCTTATTGTGGTAGGTCTGTTTGGTTGTAAGACAAACAGGCATACTTATAGTTACGACACCATTGATGTTGTTGACTTTAAGATGCTTGAGCCACAGCTCTCAAAATCGACCGATACGGTTTACGTAGTTAACTTTTGGGCTACTTGGTGTGCGCCATGCGTTAAGGAATTTCCATACTTTGATGAAGCTGCGGAAAAATACTCCGATAGCAAGGTAAGATTCTTAATGGTTAGCCTCGATTTCCCTAATCAGCTTGACAAGAGCTTAAAACCATTTGTAAAATCCAGAACTAATCGTTTACCTGTGGTTTTGCTCGATGATCCTAATCAGAATGAATGGATCAATAAGGTGAGCCCCGACTGGAGCGGTGCGCTTCCTGCAACCCTAATATATAAAGGCAGCTATAAAGTTTTTATTGAAGGGCCTATTGAATTAGCCGATATAACTTCAAATATTGATAGTTTACTTGTCAAACCTTAAAACTAATGAATCTATGAAACGATTGTTTTTGATGCTAATGGCTACTTTTATGGTGGCCGGGCTATACGCTCAGGGTTTAAAAATTGGCGATAAGGCCCCTGACTTTCGCCTGAAGAATGTTGATGGCAAAATGGTTTCACTGGCCGATTACACTCAGGCCAAAGGTTTTATTGTAATCTTTTCGTGTAATCATTGTCCTTTTGTGAAAGCCTATGAGGATAGGATGATAGCCCTACACGAAAAGTATGCCCCTAAAGGGTTTCCTGTAATTGCCATCAACTCTAACGATCCTGAAGTTGTACCTGAAGACTCGTTCGATAAAATGGTTGAGCGAGCCCAGCAAAAGAAATTCCCATTTGTGTACCTCTTCGATGAGGGGCAAAAGGTTTACCCGCTTTACGGAGCAGCTCGTACACCACATGTTTACATTTTAAGTAAAAAAGCAAACGATTTGGTTGTTGAGTACATTGGTACAATTGACGATAACTATAAGGATGCCTCGGCCGTAAAGGAAAAGTACGTTGAGAATGCTGTTGATGCTCTACTTTCTGGTAAGAAACCTGCCGTTACTGAAACTAAAGCGGTGGGTTGCTC
The DNA here is from genome assembly GCF_041102575.1 of Tenuifilum sp. 4138str. Taxonomy (NCBI): domain Bacteria; kingdom Pseudomonadati; phylum Bacteroidota; class Bacteroidia; order Bacteroidales; family Tenuifilaceae; genus Tenuifilum; species Tenuifilum osseticum. Next base: position 61,900 of record NZ_JBGCUE010000014.1, read on the forward strand.
AATAAAAGTGAAAAAGTAGTTTATAGCTATATAATTGATTAAGCCGCTACTGAGCTAGCGGCTTTTTTTGTTAGCTTTGCCTAAATGATCTGCTATGGATGGATTAAGGGTAGTTCCAACTGCTGATGGTAGTTCCACGCTTTACAGCGAAAGGTTTAAGGCAACCTACCATTCCGTAAACGGTGCGCTAACGGAGTCGATGCATGTATTCATAAAATCGGGGTTTGAGGCCATTTTACAAAATAAAAAAAACGTTGATGTGCTTGAGATTGGAATGGGTACCTGCTTAAATGCAGCTCTTACAGGATGGGTAGCACAGATGTATGGAGCAAGGGTACATTACACCGGTATAGAGCTTTTCCCTCCTACGGTTGAAGTGCTAAACTCCACGGGTTACCATGCTGTTTTAGAGCCAGAATGCGCAGAGCTTTGGGAAAAGATTGTTGCTGCATCAGCCAGTGAGCCTGTTCCAGTATCTACCTGGGTTACAGTTTCAAAGTTGTATGTTGATTTCATAGGTTGGAATCCTAACAATATGTACGATTTAGTTTACTTTGATGCTTTTGCTCCTGACGACCAGCCCGAGATGTGGAGTATTGAAAATTTCAATAAGTTATTCAATGCTTTAAAACCTAACGGTGCATTGGTTACCTACTCAGCTAAAGGACTGGTAAAGCAAAATTTACGGCAGGCAGGCTTTTACGTTGAAAGGTTGGCTGGGCCTCCCGGTAAACGCCACATGATTAGGGCATGGAAAAATGAGCCAAAGTAATTTCCCCAAAAAAAAGCTAACGTTTTTTTTGATAATGGAAAAGTATAGTATCTTCGCAAAGAAAATTACTTTCGTATAACTAACTTAAATCAATCATATTATGAAGTTAAAAGGTTTACTTGTAGCTGCTTTAGCAATACCTGTAGTAATCTCATGCCAAAATTCAAGTAGCAAAATTGGCAAGGTTATTCTAAAATCAGAAACCGATAGTTTGAGCTATGCATTAGGTGTAAATATTGCCTCAAGCTTTAAGAACGCTAAGCTTGATGAAATTAACTATAAGGCAATGGCCAGAGCAATCCAGGATGTTTACAGCAAAGATTCCTCAAAGATAAAGATGGACGATGAGGAAGCTCTTAAATACATTCAGGATTTCTTTAACCGTCGCGAAATGCGCATTGCTCAGGAGAACCTTGAGGCAAGCAACAAGTTCCTTGATGAGAATAAGACCAAGGAGGGCGTAGTTGTTGACTCATCAGGTTTACAGTACAAAATTATTCAGGAAGGTACCGGACCTATGCCTACTGCTGAGGATATTGTAAAGGTTCATTACAAGGGCACCCTTATTGATGGCACCCAGTTCGATTCGTCGTATGATAAGGGAGAACCCGCTCAGTTTAAGCTCAATCAGGTTATTCCTGGCTGGACTATTGGTTTGCAAAAGATGAAGGTTGGTTCTAAGTTTATTCTTTACATCCCTAGCAATTTAGCTTATGGTGAGAGAGTTCGCCCGGGCAGCCCAATTGGACCTAACCAAGCCCTGATTTTTGAGGTTGAACTGCTCGACATTGTAAAGGAAAACGCCCAAAAGAAGAAATAGTTTAACCAAATATCAAATAAATAAAACCGGGTTGAACTTTCACCCGGTTTTTTAATCGGATTGCAAATGGAAATTCAGGGAAAACTAATTAAGAAACTCGACCAACAAACCGGACAGGGGAAAAATGGGGCTTGGGTTAAGCAGGAATTCATTATTGAAACGCAAGAGCAATACCCCCGAAAGGTTTGCATATCGCTATGGGGCGATAAGGTTAAAGACCTTGAGACAATTCAGTTAGGCGACTCAGTAAAGGTTTTAGTTAACATTGAGTCGCGTGAATTTAATGGGCGTTGGTACACCGATGTTCGGGCTTGGCGAATTGAGCCAATGAGCAAGGGTATTACACCCGAACAGGCTCCGGAACTCCCTCCGTTCAACGATAATCTTTATCCACCCATGGAGGGGGGAACTGACGATGGTTTACCTTTTTAGTTGTAACTTTGCCTTGGTAAACTTTTAACAAAGAATACTTAAAAATGGATGGTATGGAGGAACAAGTAATTCGCAAGTATCTTTTTCTCGAGGACCTTGAGTCGTGGCTCCTAAGCCAAGGTATAAATGAAACTTTTGCCCAGTTTTTCAAGGTGGCAATATCGCTTGCAGCCATTTTTATACTTGCATTGATTGCCGATTTTATTGCAAAGCGGATTTTTTTAACCACCATGGCCCGTGTAGCCAGGCGAACCAAAACCGATTGGGACGATGTCTTGGTCGAAAAGCGATTCTTTCACCGTTTAGCTCACTTTGCTCCTGCCATTGTGGTATACTTGACCCTTGGTATAGCCCTGTACGACTATTCACCCAAGGTTACACTGTTTTTACAGGCACTTACAAAAATCTACATGATTTTTATTGCCATTAATGTATTTAACGCTTTTATCGACACAGTTAACGAAATATACCAGGAATTACCATACGCCAAGAATAGACCAATTAAAGGATACCTGCAAGTTCTAAAAATTATTATTTATGTTTTTGCCGGCATTTTGGTTATTGGAATAATAATCAATAAAAATCCGGCATCGATTCTGGTAGGTTTAGGAGCCTCAACCGCCGTTTTGATGTTGGTATTCAAGGATGTAATAACCGGTTTGGTTGCATCAATCCAGCTATCGGCAAATGAGATGCTAAGGCTTGGCGATTGGATTGAGATGCCCGGAAGAAACCTCGATGGAACTGTAGTTGATATTAGCCTTACCACGGTAAAGGTTCAAAACTTTGACAATACCATTACCACAGTTCCGCCCTTTGCGCTAATCAACGAGAGCTTCAAGAACTGGCGTGGTATGGAGGAGTCGGCTGGCCGTAGGGTAATGAAATCGATTATTATTGACTCCAAAACCGTTAAGTTCTGCGATAAGCAACTTATACAGAAACTGTCGAATATAAACCTGATAGCCAGCAAAGTTAAGGACATTGATGTTGACAAGCTGCATGAAACCGACCCCATTCAGCTGATGAATGTCGGAGCGCAAACCAACCTGAACCTTTTCAGGCAATATGTTCAGGAATACCTAAACCATCACCCTGAGGTTAATAAAAACCTTACCCTTGTTGTTAGGCTGAAACAACCTATTGAGTATGGTATCCCCCTGGAGATATACTGCTTCCTCAAGGAAAAACGATTTGTTCAGTTTGAAATTATACAATCGGAAATTATTGACCATATCATGGCTGCGCTTCCTGTTTTTGATTTAAAGGTTTTTCAGCGAATGTCGAGCGATGATATTAGAGCAATTGCTAAAGGTAACTAATTAGCTTCCAGAAGCGGAATCCAACCATTGGGTTTCGCTTCTGCTCCAATAATTATTTGGTATAATTGCCTTTGAATATTTTCTTAGTAAATTAGAGATTTAAAAGAAAGCTATGAGCGAACACGAAAAATTTATGGACGAGGCCATAAGGTTAGCCGTTGATGGCGTAATGGCTGGCGATGGAGGCCCTTTTGGCGCTATTGTGGTTAAGGATGGAAAAATTGTAGGACGTGGCAATAACCATGTTACATCAACAAACGACCCAACCGCTCACGCTGAGGTAATGGCTATACGCGATGCATGTAAGAACCTGAATACCTTTCAGCTAAACGGTTGTGTTCTCTATACCTCATGTGAGCCTTGCCCCATGTGCTTTGGGGCCATTTACTGGGCTCGTCTCGATAAGGTTTACTATTCAGCTAACCGCCATATGGCATCGTACCACGGTTTCGACGATAGCTTTATTTACGATGAGGTAAACCTATCGTTCGACCGCAGGCGTATCCCATTCATTCATGTTAGTCCCGAAAAGGGTGTTGTACCCTTTAGGGAGTGGGATAATAAGGAGAACAAGGTAAAGTATTAATCGGTTGTTCCTCAATTTTGCCTTTATTAGCATTCTTTGAGTAAAAACATTGGAATTCAAATAATTGTTGCAATTAGCTATGGTTAAATCAAAGAATGTTGCACTGGTTCTTGGGAGTGGTGGTGCTCGGGGTTTAGCCCATATTGGGGTGATTGAGGAGTTAACCCGAAGGGGTTACAGTATTACATCTATCTCAGGCTCATCAATGGGGGCACTTGTGGGAGGCTTGCTGGCTGCCAACAGGCTTGATGATTACAAAAACTGGATACTCAAACTCGATAAAATTGATATCCTAACGCTGATCGATTTTACATTCTCATCAAAAGGTATTGTTAAAGGGCAAAAGGTTTTTGAAAAGATGCAGGAGCTCAATATGGTTCCTGATATAAACATAGAGGATTTACCCCTACCATACACTGCTGTTGCAGTCGACATTTTAAGTAATCAGCTTATTGTTTTTAATTCCGGCAAGCTCCAAACCGCCATTCGCGCATCCATTTCAATCCCAAGCGTTTTCACACCATTGCCATACAATGGTACATTACTTGTTGATGGTGGAGTGCTTTCGCCATTGCCCCTGGAGTATGTTAGGCGAACTAAAAACGATTTACTGGTGGCTGTTGATTTGAATGCCATTATCCCTTACGATTTGGCTGTGCCAACCAATAAGCAATCCAAAAACAGCTGGGTTAAGGATAACCCTAAAATTGAGCAACTTGTTGCCAAGTGGGATAAATTCTTTGGGCACAATGCGGCAGCTAAGGAAAGTGAGGTAAAAGCTAAGCAATCGCCAAAAAGTATTAGCTACTTCGATTTAGCCATGCGTTCGGTACAGCTCATGCAGTCGCAGTTAACCCAGTATGCAATAAAGGTAACCCCGCCCGATGTGCTTGTTCCCATATCAAAAAATTCGGCTACCGTTTTTGAATTTTACAAGGCTGCAGAGCTGATTGAGTACGGACGCTTACAATGCGCAAAGGTGCTGGACGAAAAGGGGTTATAGGGTTCGCTGCCTAACGGCTTCAAACAGAACAATGCCAGTAGCCACCGAGACATTTAGCGACTCAATTTTTCCTTTTAATGGTATACGAACAATTTCATGCGATTGCCTTAGCACCTCGGGGTGTATACCCGTATCCTCAGCGCCCATAACAATAGCTATTGGTCCGGTAAGGTTAGCTTCATAGAGCAACTTTTCGCCCCTTTCGCTTGCCGAAACAATCCTATACCCATAATCGCGTAGCTGATAGCTTAGCATTTTTAGGCTACCTACCCTACAAATGGGAATGTTATAAAGTGCGCCAGCCGAGGTTTTTATGGCATCGCCGCCAATATTGGCTGCCCCTTTGGCTGGAACAATAATGGCATCAACGCCTGCGCATTCGGCAGTTCGAACAATTGCACCAAAGTTACGTACATCGGTAATGCTGTCGAGTATAAGTAGGAATGGCGAGTTGGTTTTTTCCTGTAGTTGAGGTAAAATATCTTCAACCCTATAAACCTCAATTGGTGAGGTAAACGCAATAACCCCCTGATGATTTTTATCCTTATACTTAGTAAAAGCCTCGTTGGGTAGATACTGAAAGGGAATGTTATTATGCTTTAGCAACCCCATAAGCTCTGATGCTAGGTTGCCGGTGAGCCCTTGGCGTACTATCACTTTGCTAATTTTTGCTCCAGCATTAAGTGCTTCCAAAACGGCTCTTATGCCAAATATTAGGTTCTCCGAGTTTTTCATTGTTAGTTTGTTTTGTTTCGTTTTGTTTTTAGTTCTTCAACTTGAGCAAGTAGATTTTCCCACTGCTCCATTTTTTCCATAAGTTCAGTCTTATGGCTTTCGTATTTTTTGAAAAAATCCTTATCGGATAGGTCAATGCCATGGGTTGTAGGGTTCGATAGCTTAGTATCGGTTTCGGCAATAGTGCTTTCCAGCATTGCGATTTCCTTTTCCAGCTTCTCAACTTGCGACTCCAGCTTGCGGATTTGCCGGTCGAGTTCTTTACGTTCCTCCCACTGTATTTTTTGTTCGGAGTTTGTGCTGGTTGAGTTTTTTGCTTTTTGCTCAACCTGTTTACGTTCCAATTCCTTTAAGTTTTGCAACTTTTTGCGCTGCAAAAAATCGTATATACCGCCAAGGTGTTCTTTTACCTTACCATCGGTAAACTCATAGATTTTATCTACCAGCCCGTTTAGGAAATCGCGGTCATGCGAAACAAGGATTAGGGTTCCATTAAATGCCTGAAGGGCATTTTTCAGAACATCTTTAGAGCGCATATCAAGGTGATTAGTGGGCTCGTCGAGTACAAGCAGGTTGTAGGGTTGAAGCATTAGCTTCGCCATGGCGAGCCGGTTCCGTTCACCTCCGGATAGTACGCTAACCCGTTTATCAACATCCTCGCCACGGAAGAGGAATGCACCAAGTATATCGCGCATACGGGTGCGAATATCTCCTACAGCCACGTGGTCAATGGTTTCAAGTACGGTTAGGCTCCCATCGAGCAGTTCATCCTGATTTTGGGCAAAGTAACCTATGGTAACATTATGACCAATTTTGAGGTGTCCATCGTAAGGGAGTTCACCAACAATTATGCGGCTCATGGTAGTTTTCCCTTCGCCATTACGGCCAACAAAGGCCACCTTTTGGCCGCGTTCAATGGTAAAATGGACATCGGAAAAAACATGCTTGTTTCCAAAGCTTTTCGAAACCTCCTTGGCCTCAATAACCACATCGCCTGAGCGGGGTGCTTCGGGGAAACGAATATTCAGGGTAGCACTGTCTTCCTCATCAACCTCAATAATATCCATCCGTTCAAGCATCTTAATACGCGATTGCACCTGAACAGCCTTGGTGGCCTTGTAGCGGAACCTGTCGATAAACTCCTGGGTATCCTCAATGAGCTTTTGTTGGTTACGGTAGGCGGCCAATTGCTGTTCACGCCGTTCACGGCGCAACTCCACGTATTGCGAGTAGGGTACACGGTAATCGTAAACATTACCAAGCGAGATTTCAATGGTTCGCTGGGTAACATTATCCAGAAATGCACGGTCGTGCGAAATAAGCAGTAGGGCACCCTGAAAGTCTTTAAGGTAATCCTCCAACCACTGTATCGATTCAATATCCAAATGATTGGTTGGCTCGTCGAGCAGCAAAACCTGTGGGTTCTGGAGTAATATCTTGGCCAGTTCAATACGCATGCGCCATCCCCCGCTAAACTCAGTGGTTTGACGGCTAAAATCGGCTCGCTTAAAACCTAAGCCCAAAAGGGTTTGCTCTGCCCGTGCATCGGCGCTATCGCCTTCAAGTATGGCATAGCGGTCGTTTAATTCGGTGAGCTTATTGATAAGCTCAAGGTACTCCTTGCTTTCGTAATCGGTGCGGTGTGAAATTTGCTCCGAGATGTGGTTAATGTAATTTTTTATTTGAATTGTTTCGGCGAAAGCCTTGCGGGTTTCCTCTATTACGGTTTTTCCCGAGGCCAGCTTCATTTGTTGGGGCAAATACCCTAACCTAATATCACTGGGTAATGAGATATTTCCCTTTGTGGGTTGTAGTTCGCCAGCAATTAGCCTTAGCAATGTGGTTTTACCTGCTCCATTCTTTCCAACAAGCCCAACATGCTCATTATCGTTTAGCTGAAAGCTTATCCCCTTAAATAGGTCGAACCCACCAAAGCTAAGCGTAAGATTATTAACCGAAATCATTGTAAAACAGCAATAAAATTGCTGCAAAGGTAATACATTAAAATGGTTAATAATACATTTACTCTATATCAACCGATTTGGGTTTTGATGTAGGTAGCTTATAGTTGTAAAAAATACCAAAAGTGTAGGTTCGGAGTGGGTTGCTTGTATTCAGCTTATCCTGTATTTGGAAAAACAGGTCTATACTCGACCGCTTTGAGAAAGGGTATTCCAAACCGGTTCTGATTCTGACTCTTGAAAATTCATGGTTACGGTCGGGTGAAATATCGTAGTAAATTTCGGCCTGCACAAAGGGTTCAAGCTTTGTTCGCCTTATGTTGTATGTTATTTTGATACCTTCGCGGAGTTCGCGCCTTGTTTCAATGGAGTAGCCATAACCGTAACGGTTTATTAGCCTATGAAAGTAGTAAATGCGATTGGTCAGTTTAAATCGACCCAACTCAACCGATGAGTTTATACCTGCTCCTAACCGTTGACCATTAAAGTATTCACCCGGGTCATCGTAAAACCTGTAATATCTGTATGAAAAAGTAGGCTGCAGGAGTTTATGGATACGAAGTTGAGCCTCGGCTTCAAGAATAAAATCATCAATTCTCTTTTCGTCGGTTAGCCTTAGCTCAGGGGAGAACGTAACACGAAATGCTTTTGAAAAGGGAAGCTGGAGTTCAGCACCGCTCCATAATGTGCGAGCAACCTGCGAGCTAGCATTTGTGACTATTAGTAAAGTAGATGCAAAAATCAATGACAGTTTATTCCGTATCATCAATTCAAAATTTTTCAAAAATAACTTTTTGCGGTTTAATAAGTTGATTTTGCTTGCCGTGAATTGTAAAAACTATTAAGTATGTACCCTTTGAAAGGTTTTGTGGGTGCCAGGTTAGCTTTGGGTTATCGTCTTTTTTCATGAAATGCTCCAGCACGGTAATTCCTTGAGGGTTAACTATTGAAATAGTGTAGTCGTAGGCAGGTTGGTACGATAGGGTAATTGTAACAGATTCAGTAAATGGGTTGGGGTAGGCAATAATTTCAGGTAACACCATATCAATCCGTTTGGATGTGTACACATTACTTTTTCCGGGTGTTGGGCTAAGCAGTGCTTGAGGCAAGCCGACAGCATTGGGGTAGTAGCCAAAACTCTCATTTTTGGCTATTTTGCCAAACTGGTAACCATCAATTAGCTTGTACCCATCGGTTTTAGATGTAAAAAGCCCAATTTCTTCGCCTTGGCTACTGAGTCGGAAAGGTAAGTGGTTATTGCCTTTTTCGGGTTCACCATCGGCCCAAAGAAGCAGAAACTCACCTGGGTAAATAGTGATGCTGGGCAGAGCCCATTTCCCGGGTTTACCCAAGCTATCGCTTATGCTCATGCCCTGTAGCGATATGGGATTTTTGCCGTAGTTGTATAGCTCAATCCAGTCGGAGTAGTTGCCATACTCATCCGGATAGGTGGATTGGTTGGATGTCATCACCTCGTTAATGCAAATGGGTATTGCAATTTGATTGAATTTTATTGAATACTCACCGTTGAGTGGCTCGCGGGTTGTTTTACCGCCCTTATCGGTGCATTCAAAATAGAAGCTGATAGCTTTAACAGGTTTGCTCCATGGCCCCAAAGTGGAAATGTAGTGGTTGCGGTTGGTGTTTTGCATTTCAATGCTTTGCCAATTGCTATCATCAGCTTTGAAGTATAGTTTTAGGTTAGCCTTCTCTTCATCGTCAACATCGGCAAAAACTGTAACTGGAGCTTTGTAACCGTAAGCTAACCAGCTAACATTGGAAACAATTGGCGGAATATCACCGATACTAAACTGAGAGTTTGCGTATTGTATGCGCTTGGTTACGTAAGGGATTAAACCGTACTTAACGTGCCCGCCAAGTGCATTGAAGTAGGAACTATAGAAATCGGAACTACTCCATCCGTAATCGAGCGGTCGGAAAGGATCGATAGTGGCGTAGGCTTCAATTTTTGATCGTAGAGCAATAGCCTTGGACTGAATGGAATTAGTTGAAAAGGCTCCGTTTATTAGCTGCTTTAGGTAAAAGTAGTAGCGCTTGCGGTAAACATCAACTGCAAGTATGTTTTTTGTTAAAGGTCGCGCCTGGCTGCTTACCCATGTGGTTACGTTGCGTGTTGCCCAGTCAATATTGAACCAGTCAATTCCAAATGTGTTATCGGTATCGTAGGGTATGAACTCAAAGCGTCCGGTGGCTGTATTTCTGTAAAGGTAAAAGTTGTTCTTGTTGTATGAGTATCCATCCCAGTTTCCTGTTAACGCCTCAACTGCTAGGTATTTCAAGAAGTTATTAACATCAAATATTGGCTCAAGTTTAGCTGGCAAATCCGATATGGATGTGCGGTTAATAATATCAATAAGTTGTGCAAGGTCGGAATAGTTGTCCTGTTCGGTATTGGTTTTTAGATCATATACACGGTATCCGTTTTGAACAAATTTATAGGCATTAGGGTCACTGCTCCGGTATGTTAAATCGGCCGGATATAGACATTTATAAAGATTTCCATCGTTGTTGCCAAACCGTGCTTTCACAAAATTCTCATCTATATGTTCAACGTTGATGTATAGCCCGTAATACTGATTGTTAATATAAAGCCTAACATGGTTTGCACGTGGAGCGGGTAAACCAATTTCACCCATTAAATCCCAAACTAGCTTGGAGCGAACAATCGATGGGTCGTTATGTTCACCGTTTAGGTTCAATTTTTCAATACCCTTCAACTTCTTTCCGGGTTCAAAGGTATTAAACGATACCTTAAACGATTTCTTTTGGGCGTAGCGCGAGGTATTACCCCTTAACCTGAAACCAGCATTCTCCACTACGGCCGTAAATTTCGATGAAGTGAAGCTGAAAGTGGCAGGGTATTCAGTGTTACTCTCTTCATTTCCAGCTTGCAGTATACTTTGTAAGTATGTAGGATTAATTGTGATATCGATACGTGCAACCTCACTATCATCGAACAGCGGATTGTTCTCAACTACTCCTTGTGTGTACCCAGTCAGTACTAAAAGCGGTAACCCTAATAGGAAAAAAAATCTTTTAAACACTGCAATTATCAATTTCATAAGATAGCAAAGGTATTATTAACGGCAGATTTATGAAGAATTTCAAACAGATTTAAGGTAAAAGCCATGCAATCGATTGCTGAACTTTACATTGGTAATACGCCCCTACGGGGCTGGAGACGTTGTTCGTTGTTTGTTGCTCGTTGCTCGATGTTCGTGAATATATTGTCATGCTGAGCTAGTCGAAGCATCTCTTTTCAACCTTTTATGAGATCCCTCGACTTCGCTCGGGATGACAAAACCCTATCTTCCCTTCTGCTTCTTTGTCATGCTGAGCTTGTCGAAGCATCTCTTTGTGCCTATAATCCTTTATTCCTTTTTATTGTTTTTCAGACAATCGCTCTTTGCCCTGCTATTTCTATTGCGATGCAACGCTTTCTCCTTGCTCTTTGGAAAATGAATTGCGTGCATCGCTGTACATACGGAAGTTTCATTTAGTTACAAATGTTCCGCCCCTACGGGGCTAGATATGTTGTTCGTTGTTCGTGAATCGTTGTTCGTTGTCCGTGAATGTCATGTCATTTACTCTGTGAAACACTGTATTACATTGTTTAACTCTGTGTTACTTGTTTTTGATAAGTTCCCAAGACTATTGTCATGTTTAGCGTTAGCGAAACATCTCTTTAGGGCCGATTAGAGCTCCTTCGCTCCCCGCTAGGGCGGGACAGGCCGCTTAGGATGACAATGAGTTGACAGTTGATAGTTGATAGTGAAAAAAAGCATTTCACTAAACACTAATAACCAAACACTATTCTTCATCTTCCCTGTAAACTGCACACTGTACACTGCACACTATTCAAAAGATCCTTCGTTACGCTCAGGATGACAAAAGGAGGGTCAGTTGGTTATCTAATCGACATTGGTTATTAATTTGCAAATGTTTAGAATGATTCCAAATTGCATTTACGGCTGAATTGTATACTAAAGAAAATTATTTTTGTGGTTGATTTCAAACGTTTTCCGTAGATGTCTTCAAAACCCAATGTTATTGAGCATTTAGGACGTGTTGAGGCAATAACTGCAACCGATATTCGGGTAACAATAATCAGCCAGTCCGCTTGCGCCAGCTGTCATGCTAAAGGGGCCTGTTCTGCAGCCGATGTTGCCGAGAAACAGGTAGTAGTATCAAAGCCATACCACAATTACACTGTAGGCGAAACCGTTAAGGTTACCATGCAGCAATCGCTTGGTTTCAAGGCTTTATTTTTGGGATACATCCTTCCGTTAATCGTTCTTGTTGTTTCCCTTTTTGTGTTCAACGCCTTGGGGTTTAGCGAGTCAGTATCGGGTTTGCTCTCGTTGGCTGTTCTTGTACCCTACTACCTTATGCTTTACTTATTTAGGAAAAGTATTGAGAAACAGTTTCATTTTGATATTGAGAAATTATAAGTAAAACCAACCTAATCTATGAATTCTATCATTATTACAGCAGTTTTAGTTCTTAGCCTTTTAGGTGTGGCGCTTGCCATAGTGTTATACCTTGTGGCTCAGAAATTTAAGGTAATTGAGGATCCGCGTATCGATTTGGTTGAGGCCGTACTGCCCGGGGCTAACTGTGGCGGGTGTGGATATCCCGGTTGCCGGGGCTTTGCCGAGGCATTCGTTAAAACTGACGATATTGGGTCGTTGTTTTGCCCTGTGGGTGGTAACGATACTATGGCTAAAGCTGCCGAGGTTCTTGGACAGACCGCCGAGGCAAAGGATCCTATGATTGCCGTTGTACGCTGCTCTGGTAGCCCAGAGCACCGGAAGCGCCTTGTGGAGTACGATGGCGCATCATCGTGTAAGCTGGCCACGGCCCTATATAGTGGCGATACAGGTTGCCAGTATGGTTGCCTTGGCTTAGGCGATTGCGTAGCCGTTTGTAAGTTCGATGCCATTTATATCGATCCGGTAACCCTTTTACCCGTGATAGATGAGGAGAAGTGTACCGCTTGCGGTGCTTGCGTTAAGGCATGTCCAAAGTTCATCATTGAGCTTCGCAAAAAGGGACCTAAGGGTAAGCGCATCTTTGTATCGTGTATTAACAAGGATAAGGGTGGCCCAGCCCGTAAGGCTTGCCAGGTGGCATGCATTGGCTGTGGAAAGTGTGTTAAGGTTTGCCCCCACGATGCCATCACCCTTGAAAATAACCTTGCCTATATCGATTACAACAAGTGTAAGCTTTGCCGTAAGTGCGTGGAGGAGTGTCCTACTGGGGCAATCCTTGAAATAAACTTCCCACCACGTAAGCAAAAGGTCGAAGGGCAAGCTGAGAATGTAGAAAATAATTAATTGTAACACCTAACATAACCATATAGTAATGTTGAAGACATTTGCTAAAGGAGGCGTTCATCCGCCTGAGAATAAATTTTCGGCCGATAGGCCCATTGAGGTGTTGCCGCTACCTGCAAAGGTAAGCATTCCTGTATCGCAGCACATTGGAGCACCTGCAACCATAGTGGTTGCTAAGGGCGATAAAGTTAAGGTTGGCCAGCTTATTGCTCAAAGCGCAGGATTTGTCTCGGCCAATATTCATTCATCGGTGTCGGGTACAGTTGAATCGGTTGATCCAGTTCTCGACAGTTCCGGCTACAAGCGTCAAGCTGTAACAATTGTAGTTGAGGGCGATGAGTGGGAACCCACAATTGATAGATCGCCTGAGCTAAACCGCACAATCATTGCCGATGCTCAAACCATCATCAAGAAAATATCCGAGGCTGGTATTGTTGGTCTTGGCGGAGCAACATTCCCTTCGCATGTTAAGCTTTCGGTTCCAACCGGCAAAAAAGCGGATGTGCTCATAATTAATGGTGTTGAGTGTGAACCATACCTCACATCGGATCACCGCTTGATGCTCGAAAAGGGGCATGAGCTGATGGTGGGTATTCAGTTGCTCATGAGAGCCTTAGGTGTCGACAAGGCAATGATTGGCATTGAGAATAACAAGCCCGATGCCATTAAATATCTTTCCGATATTTCAAAGGATTACCAAGGCATTAGCGTTCATGCGCTAAAGGTAAAATACCCTCAAGGGGGTGAAAAGCAGCTTATTAAAGCGCTCATCAACCGCGAGGTTCCATCGGGTGGCTTACCTATAGATATAGGTGCAGTTGTACACAATGTGGGTACAGCTTTTGCGGTTTACGAGGCAGTTCAAAAGAATAAGCCCCTTTTTGAGCGCGTGGTTACCGTAACCGGGAAAAACTTAGCCAAACCATCAAACTTTTTAGTTCGAATTGGTACACCGGTTACTGACCTGATAGCTGCTGCCGGTGGTTTACCCGACGATACTGCTAAGGTGGTTAACGGCGGCCCCATGATGGGTAAAGCGGTAACCGATATTTCTGTTCCGGTTACCAAGGGTACATCGGGTATAATCGTTTTCCCTGCAAACGAATCGAGACGTAAGGCTGATAGCGTATGTATACGCTGCGCCAAGTGTGTTACAGCCTGTCCCATGGGGCTTGAACCATACTTACTCATTCGTATGAGCCAGCGTATGATGTTCGACAAAATGGAGCATGAGCGTGTACTCGATTGTATGGAGTGCGGATCGTGCAGCTTTGAGTGCCCGGCAAACCTTCCTTTGCTCGATTACATCAGGTTAGGTAAGAGCGAAGTGAATAAAATCATCAGGGCTCGAAAGAACTAATTTGACATAACCAGCCAAACTTAAAAAGATAATGGATAGTAAACTTGTAGTTTCACCATCACCCCATGTGCATAGCGGCGAATCGACCAGCCGACTTATGTTCAACGTGGTATTGGCGCTTATGCCCGCATTTGCGGTTTCACTTTACTACTTTGGCGTAGGTGCCCTAATAGTTACATTACTCTCGGTACTCTCATGTGTTCTGTTTGAATATCTTATTCAAAAGTTCATCCTTAAGGTTCAGCCTACCATTACCGATGGTTCAGCCATTGTTACAGGTTTGCTGCTTGCCTTTAACGTTCCAAGCAACTTGCCCTGGTACATTGTTGTAATTGGTAGCTTATTTGCCATTGGAGTTGCCAAAATGAGCTTTGGTGGGTTGGGAAGCAATCCGTTCAACCCCGCTTTAGCGGCTCGCGTTTTCATGCTGATATCCTTCCCGGTTCAGATGACCAGTTGGCCACTGCCAATTGAATCGCGTTTAAAGTATATCGATGCTATTACAGGCCCAACACCCCTGGCTATACTGAAGGAAGGGTTAAAAAAGGGTGATACCATTTCGCAAATTGCTGACCAAATTCCCTCGCACCTTCAGCTTTTCATGGGGGTTATGGGTGGTTCGCTTGGCGAAATATCAGCCTTGGCTCTACTCATAGGTTTTGCGTGGTTACTCTATAAAAAGGTGATAACCTGGCATATTCCAATATCTATTTTCACAACCATTTTTGTTTTCACGGGTATCCTATGGCTAATAAACCCTGAACTGAATGCCGACCCAATTTTTCACTTGGTTACCGGAGGTGTAATGATTGGTGCCATATACATGGCAACCGATTATGTTACCTCGCCCATGCACCCAAAAGGAATGCTGATTTTTGGTATTGGTATAGGGTTGTTAACAGTGATTATAAGGGTATGGGGAGCATACCCTGAGGGCGTTTCGTTTGCCATTCTAATCATGAACGCCTTTGTGCCATTAATCAACCGATATGTTAAACCTAAACGTTTTGGAGAGGAGGTAAAGCGCAATGGCTAAGGTGGAATCGAATTTCAAGAATATGGCGGCTACCCTGCTGGTTATTACCCTGGTAGCTTCTGCGGCGCTTGGCCTGGTTTACCAATCAACCAAGGAGCCAATTGCCCTTGCACAGCAGGCAAAAATAAATAATGCCATTAAGGCTGTACTCCCCGAGTTTGATAATCAACCCGGAAACGAGGCTTACAGTGTTGCTGTTGATGGTGGCGAACTTACCTTTTATCCGGCTACAAAGGAAGGGCAACCTGTAGGAACAGCAGTAAAAACCTTTAGCAACAATGGTTTTGCTGGTTTAATTGAGCTCATGGTTGGTTTCCTTCCCGATGGAACCATTAATAAGATTGCTGTTATCTCACACAAGGAAACACCCGGTTTGGGCGACAAAATTGAACCCCAAAAATCGGAATTTAGCCTTCAGTTCGAGGGTAAAAGTCCCGAGGATTTTAAGCTAATGGTAAAAAAAGATGGGGGAGATGTAGATGCAATAACAGCTTCAACAATCACTTCGAGAGCATATTGCGATGCCCTTACTCGTGCCTATAATGAACTTAAGAAAGGAGGTGTACAATGAGTAAAGTTGCCCAATTCACAAAAGGAATACTCAGAGAGAACCCAATATTTGTTTTGGTTCTTGGAATGTGTCCCACCTTGGCTACTACTTCATCGGCCTTCAATGGTATGGGGATGGGCCTTGCTACTACTTTTGTTTTGTTAAGCTCAAATGTTGTGATTTCTGCCATTGCCCGATTTATCCCTGATAAGGTACGTATCCCTTCCTACATAGTTGTTATTGCAACATTTGTTACCATTGTCGATTTAGTTATGCAGGCTTATGCAACCAAACTTTATGAGAACTTGGGAATATTTATCCCACTAATAGTAGTGAACTGCATAGTGCTGGGAAGAGCTGAAGCATTTGCCAATAAGAATACAATTTTTGATTCATTTTTGGATGGGTTAGGTATGGGGGTTGGCTTTACTTTTGCTCTAACTTTGCTTGGTGGCGTTAGAGAAATTCTGGGGAACTTTTCAATTTTTGGATTACCAATCATTCCAAAAGAACCGATTTGGCCTAAAGAAGTTTTCTTTCACGACCCTATATTAGTATTTGTCTTAGCTCCTGGGGCATTTATTGCTCTTGCATATTTGATTGCTATTTTTAATCGACTCAAGAAAT
Source organism: Tenuifilum sp. 4138str (assembly GCF_041102575.1). Taxonomy (NCBI): domain Bacteria; kingdom Pseudomonadati; phylum Bacteroidota; class Bacteroidia; order Bacteroidales; family Tenuifilaceae; genus Tenuifilum; species Tenuifilum osseticum. The sequence goes on from NZ_JBGCUE010000014.1 coordinate 78,461, forward strand.
AGGAGGAAAAACTATGGAATATTTAATAATTATAATTGCCGCCATATTTGTAAACAACGTTGTTCTGTCGCAATTCCTTGGCATTTGTCCTTTTCTTGGGGTATCCTCAAAGATAAGTACCTCAGCAGGAATGGCTGGAGCTGTAACTTTTGTAATGGTGCTAGCAACCATTGTTACATTTTTATTGCAACATTATGTGCTAAATCCCTTAGGGATTGGCTTTATGCAAACCATTGTTTTTATTTTGGTCATTGCATCGCTGGTGCAAATGGTGGAGATTATGCTGAAAAAGCTGAGCCCTGCATTATACCAGGCCCTAGGTATATTTCTTCCCCTTATCACTACAAACTGTGCTGTGCTTGGTGTAGCCATTCTAGTAATAAAGAAGAATTTTAACTTAATGGAAGGAGTGGTTTTTGCTGGCGCCAGCGCAATAGGTTTTGGTTTAGCTCTTGTAGTTTTAGCTGGGATAAGGGAACATCTTGATTTAGCAAACGTTCCTAAAGGGATGAAGGGTGTTCCCATTGCTCTACTCACCGCAGGTATTCTTGCTCTGGCCTTTATGGGCTTTGCAGGCATTGTTAAGTAGAATCGTTTATTTTTTTGACAATAAATTAAAGGCTGCCTTATTTGGGGCAGCCTTTATGATTTCTACTTTATTGCTTCCTTGGCTTTGGCTAACGCTTTGTCCAATCCATCGGGGTTTTTACCTCCAGCTGTGGCAAAGAATGGTTGTCCGCCACCGCCACCTTGGATTTCCTTTGCGGCTTCCTTAACAATAGCAGCTGCATTTAGGCCATGCTTCTCAACAAGCGTTTCGTTTATCATAATGGTAAGAAGCGCTTTGCCATCGGCTTCAGAACCCAATACCAGGAAAAGGTTTGGCACCTCATTTTTCAGCTGGAATGCTAAATCTTTTATGGCATCGGCATTACCAATGCTTATGCGCTCGCAAATCAGGTTGATACCATTACGCTCGGTAGCCTTTGCTTTAAGCTCAGCTTTAACCGCTTTTAGTTTTTCGGCTTGTAGGGTATTTAGCTGATCTTTTAGCAGGTTGTTTTCATCAACCAGCTTGGATACAGCCTGAATAACGTTTGGTGGATTGCCAAGAGTTGACTTTACCTGGTTGATTGTATCAATCTGTGAGTAAACAAACTCTTCGGCTTTTTCGCCGGTAATTGCTTCAATACGGCGTACCCCTGCTGCAATTGCTCCCTCCGAAACAATCTTGAAGTAACCAATGTTACCGGTAGCCTTGGTGTGGGTTCCACCGCAAAGCTCAACCGACTCGCCAAACTTAATAACCCTTACATTTTCGCCATACTTTTCGCCAAATAGGGCAATGGCTCCCATTTTTTGAGCCTGTTCCATGGGAACACTTCGGTGTTCATCGAGCTGTATGTTCTGTCGGATAAGCTTGTTAACCCGTTGTTCCACCTTACGTATCTCCTCATCGGTCATTTTTTGGAAGTGTGAGAAGTCGAAACGCAAGTAATCGGGGTGAACCAATGAACCTTTTTGCTCCACATGGGTGCCCAGAATTGCGCGGAGCGCATTGTGAAGCAGGTGTGTAGCTGAGTGGTTATTAGCAGTTCGAATTCGTTTTTCGTAATCAACTGTGGCAAAGAACGACGAGTTGGGGTTTTGAGGCAATCTATCTACAAGATGTATAATAAGGTTGTTCTCCTTAAAGGTGTTAATCACCTTAATGGATTCCGAGTCGCTCTCAAGTAATCCCGAATCGCCCACTTGACCGCCCGATTCAGCGTAAAAAGGAGTGCGGTCGAGCACAACGTGGTACTGCTCTTTCCCCTTGGTTTTAACCGTTCGCATACGGATAATGCGGGCGTCGGTTTTAAGAGTGTCATACCCAACAAACTCAACCTTTTCCGCATTGGTCACGTTAATCCAATCGTCAGCTTCAACTGCAGCGTCAGCTCTGGAGCGTTCCTTTTGGGTAGCCATCTCGGCATCGAACTCTGAGCGGTTAACGCTCAGGTTATGCTCACGCAAAATGAGTTCAGTAAGGTCGAGCGGGAAACCATAGGTATCGTAGAGCACAAAGGCATCCTTACCCGAAATCTCGGTTCTGTTTTCCTTTGCAGCCTTTTCAATAAGCTGCTCAAGCAGCTTGATACCCGTTTCAAGAGTGCGCAGGAATGTTGCCTCCTCCTTGTTAATTACATTGGTGATGAGGGTTTGCTGTGCCTTAAGTTCAGGGTAGTGGTCGCCCATTTGTTCAACCAGAACGGCCACAAGGCTATCGATAAACGGTTCGCGGAAGTTCAGGAATGTGTAACCGTATCGAACCGCCCTACGGAGAATGCGGCGTATTACATACCCAGCCTTGACGTTGGATGGTAGTTGCCCATCGGCAATAGAAAAACTGATTGCCCTGAGGTGGTCAGCAATAACGCGCATGGCCACATCTGCCTTAGGATCAGTCCCATAGGGTATTCCGCACATTTGCGATATACGGTCAATAATTGGCGTGAAAACATCGGTATCGTAGTTGCTCTTTTTGCCCTGAACCACCATGGCCAAACGTTCAAAGCCCATACCCGTATCAACATGCTTGGCCGGAAGTGGCTCTAATGAACCATTGGCTTTACGGTTGAATTGGATGAATACAAGGTTCCAGATTTCAATTACCTGGGGATGCCCCTTATTAACCATTTGCTCACCGGGTATAGCCTTACGCTCATCATCATCGCGTAAATCAATATGAATCTCGGTACAGGGTCCGCAAGGTCCTGTATCGCCCATTTCCCAGAAATTATCCTTTTTATTTCCAAGAAGGATTCTGCCTTCGGGCAGGTGTTTCTTCCAGCACTCAAAAGCCTCAAGGTCGCGCTCAATTCCTTCGTCAGGGCTACCCTCAAATATTGTTGCGTAAAGCCTGTTCTTATCTATTTTAAGTACTTCAACCAGAAACTCCCAGGCCCAATCAATGGCTTCGCGTTTAAAGTAATCGCCAAACGACCAGTTCCCAAGCATCTCAAACATAGTGTGGTGGTAGGTATCATGACCAACCTCCTCCAAATCGTTATGCTTGCCCGATACCCTTAGGCATTTCTGCGAGTTGGCTACTCGGGGATACTTAACCGGTGCGTTGCCAAGGAAAATATCCTTAAACTGGTTCATGCCTGCATTGGTGAACATCAGCGTTGGGTCATCCTTAATTACCATTGGTGCCGAAGGCACAATTTGGTGCGACCTGCCAGCAAAAAAGTCTAAAAATTTCTGACGCAATTCCTTTGAAGTCATAAAAAGTTAGTATTGAAAATGTTAATATTCTCTATTTAACTATTTAAAGTAAAAAAAATGTTCTTTTTACTTGTGTAAAAAATATTTTTACCATAGTTTTGTTGCAGTTTGTCAAAAGTGTGTTACATTGTAACAATTTGTGTTAAAGGACATGGCAAGATTTAAATACCAATTTAACCCCCATACACTCAAATTCGATGTTATTCGAATACCTCTTTACAAACAGTTTGCAAAGATACTAATTCATTTGGGATTTTATGCAGGTGTTTTTTTGGGGTTAGGCTATACGTTTTCTGTTATATACGATACTCCAGTTGAGCAGTCGCTTAAAAGGGCTAATGCTGAGTACGTACTTAAATATGAGTTGGCTCAAAAGCAAATATTTGAGCTGAGCAATGCTTTGGCGGTACTTGAAGCCAAGGACAATAATATTTACCGGGCTATTTTTGAGGCCGATACCATTCCTAACACCATTCGCAGGGGTGGTTATGGTGGTGTGGATAAGTATGCTAACCTACGTTCAGCTACCAACTCATTAACCCTTATAAAGACCCTAAGGGCGCTCGATGAGCTTACCTGGCGAGCCTACGTTCAATCGCGCTCTTTTGATGATGTTGCTGAAATGGCTAAGAATAAGGAAAAGATGATTTTATGCGTTCCAGCCATTCAGCCTATCAACACAAAGGATTTGATTAGAGTTTCAAGTTTGTACGGTTTCCGTCGCGATCCCATAAACGGGGCCATTACCATGCATGCCGGAATTGATTTTGTGGGCTCAGTTGGTACCCCTATCTATTCCACTGGCGATGGAATTGTGGTTGAAGCCGGTTACTCCTTCCACGGCTATGGCAACCATGTTGTAGTTGATCATGGCTTTGGATATAAGACGCGTTATGCCCACCTAAGTAAAGTGCTGGTAAAGGTTGGACAACGGGTTAAACGGGCCGAGGAAATAGGGTTGCTCGGTAATTCAGGTAAAAGTACTGGCCCACACCTCCATTATGAGGTTATACTCCGTGGTAAACCCGTGAATCCAATCAACTACTTTAACGACATGACCGAGGACGACTACCAAAACATGCTCAAGAAGTATTCAAGTCAATTTTTGGATTAAGGCTATATGGTAAAGCATAAGTATAAATTTCATCCCGAACAGCTTGTTTTCGTTAAGGAAAAAAGAACCTTAAGGGAAAAAATTTTGCTTGTGGCTAAATACATCATTGCAGTATTTGTAATTGGCTTTATCTCGTATCTGGTCTTCCCAATTTTTATTGATACCCTTGAGGTTAGAAAGTTGAAACGTGAAAACCAGGAACTGCTTACTAACTACGAGCTTATAACCCGTCGCATTGAACAGCTAAACTCCGTAATCAACAATTTACAGCGTCGCGATGAGGGTATTTACCGTATCATTTTTGAGGCTGAACCCATTCCTGCCACAATTCGCGAGGCCGGTATAGGTGGTGTAAACCGTTATGCTGAACTGGAGAAGCTATCCAATAGCAAGCTGATTATTGAAACCACCAAGAAGGTTGATGCCCTAACCAAAAAAGCATACATCCAAAGCCGCTCATTCGATGAGATAACCGATTTGGCTAAACGCAAGGACAAGATGCTGCGCAGCATCCCTGCCATTATGCCTATTCGCGATAAGGAGCTAACCCGTGTGGCCTCATCGTTTGGCATGCGCATTCACCCTTTCTATAAGGTGCTTAAAATGCATAACGGTATGGACTTTACCGCACCTACAGGAACCGAAATATTTGCTACTGGCGATGGGGTAGTGGTTAATGTTGTTTATGCTCAGCGTGGCTATGGCAATCATGTTATTATTGACCATGGCTTTGGTTATTCAACCCTTTACGCTCACATGAGCAAGATTGCCGTACGAAAGGGGCAGCGTGTTAGGCGCGGTATGGTTATTGGATATGTTGGCAACACTGGAACATCGGTGGCTCCCCATTTACATTACGAGGTGCACCGGAATGGCCAGCCCGTTAACCCCATTCACTACTACTTTAACGACTTAACACCCGAACAATACGAGAAACTGGTTGATATTGCCTCGCAACCCACGCAAAGTTTCGATTAGCCAATCCTTACTAAAATGCCATACAAAGAGAAAAAAATTGAAAAGTACTACTACTCCATTGGCGAAGTGGCCGAGATGTTGGGCGTAAACACCTCGTTAATCCGCTTTTGGGAAAAAAATTTTGATATAATAAAGCCCCATAAGAACAAAAAAGGCAATCGCTACTTTACCAAGAACGATATCGAAAACCTCAAACTGATTTACCATCTGGTTAAAGAACAGGGAATGACCCTTGAAGGTGCCCGTAAAAAGCTTTCGGCTCAAAAGGAGGAACTTACCGATAATTACAAGATTGTGGAGTGCCTTACCGAGATTAAGGGCATGCTCATTGAAATTCGCGATTTGCTCGATTAAGCGTTTATGACTGTTAGAGAAGTAACCTCAATCCTGGAATCGTTTGCCCCGCTTGCTTTTCAGGAAGTTTACGATAACTCCGGCCTTATTGTTGGCGATGCTAACATGGAGGTGACTGGTGTTTTGCTTACAATTGATGTTACACCACAAGTAGTTGCTGAGGCTGTTGAAGGAGGGGCAAACCTGATAGTGGCCCATCACCCTGTAATTTTTAAGGGGCTTAAGCGCATAACTGGCAAAAGTTACGTTGAACAGGTTGTGGTTAATGCCATAAAAAACAATATTGCCATTTACGCCGCCCATACAAATATCGACAGCGTGCAGGGTGGTGTTAGCTTTAAAATGGCTGAGGTTTTAGGCTTAACCAGCACTCAGGTGTTAAGCCCGCTTACCGGTCAACTCGTAAAGCTGGTTACCTTTGTTCCTACTGAGTACGCTGAGGCTGTTCGGCAGGCTATGTTCAATGCTGGCGCAGGGGTTATTGGAAACTACGATTCTTGCTCCTTCAACATTCAGGGTCAAGGAACCTTCAGGGCTGGCGATGGCACAAATCCGTTCGTTGGCGAAAAGGGCAAAATCCACTTTGAGCCCGAGGTTAGGGTTGAGACCATTGTGCCCCGTCACATACTCAACGCTGTGGTTAAAGCTATGGTTGAGGCTCATCCCTACGAAGAGGTTGCCTACGATGTTTACCCCCTCGATTTACCCTATAAAAAGGCTGGGTTGGGAGTGGTAGGCAACTTACCTGAGCCAATGAATACTATCGATTTCGTTAAGCATGTTAAGCAACAATTCAGGGCCCCTAGTGTTAGGTACACAAATCCTGTTAAGGAGTTTATTTCCAGGGTTGCCATATGCGGGGGTAGCGCCATTTCGCTTTTGAATGATGCTATTGCTGCCAATGCCGATGTTTTTATTACCGCCGATGTGAAATACCACCAGTTTTTCGATGCTGAAAATCGAATTGTAATCCTTGATATCGGACATTTTGAAAGCGAACAATTTACCATTGATATTTTTTATGATTTACTCTCAAAAAAAATATCTAATTTTGCAGTCTTAAAATCCAAAGTACGAACTAATCCTATTAACTACATATAGATTATGGCTAAAGAGAAGATCAAACCGGCTGAGCAGAGCACTGAACTGTCCATTGAGGAGAAACTCCGTTTCCTTTATAAGCTCCAGCAGGTAGATTCCAAAATTGATAAGATTAAATTGCTACGCGGGGAGCTTCCCCTTGAGGTTCAGGATCTGGAAGATGAAATTGAAGGTCTTACTACCCGTATCGAAAACTACAAGAAAGAGATACACGATTTGGAAACCCAAATCAACCAGAAAAAAATTGAAATCAAGGATGCCGAGGCTCTTATCAAGAAGTATCAGGAGCAGCAGAAAAACGTTCGCAACAATAGGGAGTACGACTCACTAACCAAGGAGATTGAATACCAAACCCTTGAGATTGAGCTTTGCAACAAGCGCATTAAGGAGTACACCCAGCAGATAAAGGATAAAAAACAACAGGTTGAGCAAACTGAGAAAACCGTTGAGGAGCGTACACACGATTTGAACGTTAAGAAACAGGAACTCGAGAATATCACCCAGGAAACCCAGAAAGAGGAGGATGAACTTTACCGCCTCAGCGAAGAGTATGCCCTGAACATTGAACCCCGATTGCTAACTGCCTACAAGCGCATCAGGGGCAATGCCCGTAATGGTCTTGCTGTGGTTACTGTTCAGCGCGATGCCTGTGGTGGTTGCTTCAATAAAATTCCACCCCAGCGCCAGCTCGACATCAAGATGCATAAGAAGGTAATTGTTTGCGAGTACTGCGGCCGCATTCTGGTTGACGATTCACTGCTCGAATAAGCTTATTAATTATCATCAATACCATTAACGCCCTGCAATGGGCGTTATATTTATTCATTAAGCTTACCTTATCGATTAATGCGGCATTTCAACATATAGTATTGATTTTTGATTACATTGCAAAAATTTCAAATCCTTTAAAATATGAACTATCTAAAGTATTTTGCGTTTGCGCTGTTAGCAGCGGTAATGGTTCTCGGCTCATTCTCGTGCGATAAAAATGATGAAAACGAAATCAAAAAGGATACCCTGTATGTAAAGTTCATCAACGATCCGGAATCACAGTACACCATTACAACCCTGCAAATCCGAAACCGTGGACCAGTTGATTCACAGCTTCAGCCAACCGAACCCTGGAGTGAAAACATTCTTAAGAATGGACAACGGATTGCTCCTGGCCAGCATATCTATTTTACCCTTGACCTACCAAGCGGCCACTGGGCTGAATATCGTTTAGGGGTTGACAATGGTAGTGGTGTAGAGGTTATGCTTTACGATCAACCCAATTACGATGGCTTTACCAATTTGCCCATTACCCACTGGGCAACCGATAATAGAACGGTTACTGTTACCATCACATACGACAACTACAGCCAAACCATTACCGTTAGCGGATGGTCCGATATGGCTGGAATTGAAGAATAACAGCCAACTACTGGACTAATTCTAGATTCAATGTTGTATAGATAGAAGAACTGACATTGTTTTTGTCATCCTGAGCGCAGCGAAGGATCTTTTGAATAGTGTGCAGTGTACAGTGTGCAGTTTACAGGGAAGAGGGAGAGCAGTGTTTGGTTTTTAGTGTTTAGTGAAATGTTTTTTTCACTATCAACCATCAACTGTCAACTCCGCTTGTCATCCTGAGCGGCCTGTCCCGCCCTAGCGGGGAGCGAAGGATCTCTATTCATCCCTCGTTGTTATGTTTCGGCGGAGTTTATCCCTATTTATATCGGGACCCAATATTACAAACAACCTTAACTAAACGACGTAGACTCCAGAATTCTAATAGCTAATACAAAATATCGAAAAACCCTGCACGCCTTTAGGCGTGCGGGGATAATATCGTCTAAATAACTTTTATAGTCTAAAGCCCGAAATGCTTGAGTAATCCGTATACCAGCAATGCAGGCCAAACCAACGCCTTTAGGAACCCCAGTACACCAACCCAGAACGATGTTGCTGCGGAGATGTAGTAAATTGCCGCACCAATAAATCCTAGCCCGTAAAGGGTTCCGGCAGCGCCGTTGCAGTGGATTTCATTCTTTGCCATGATGATTTTCTTTTAATTTAACAATGTTAATCGAGCTACTTGTTTGTTAGCCATCAACCTTTTTCTTTTGTTACCAGCTACCACCTGCGCCGCCGCCGCCAAAGCTGCCGCCACCACCACCGCTAAATCCGCCAAAACTACCTGACCCCGACGAGAAGTGACCAAAGCTACTACCTCTGCCACTACCCATGCTACTCATCAACAGCCAAAATGGCAGATTTCTTCCTATACTGCCACCCTGTAGCCTATTACCCCTACGTGCCGATAGGAAGATAGTAGCAAAAAAGATTATGATGAATATGATGCCAGGCCAAGGCGATTCGCCGCTGTAGTACTCATCGGCGGTGTAAAGCCCCGCTGCCAAATCAATAATCACGTTAATGGCAGCATCAATCCCTTTGTAGTAACGGTTCTCCTTAAAGTAAGGAATCATCTCCTTATCTACAATCTGTCGGGCTGTTGCATCGGGTATTACCTCCTCCATGCCATAGCCTGTGGCTATGAATGCATGGCCTTTGTCGTTACCAATCTTAGGTTTAATCAGAATAACTATTCCGTTGTTCTTTCCCTTTTGGCCAACACCCCACTTTTCGCCAAGTCTAAAAGCAAAATCCGAAGGTTCGTAACCGTTGAGGTCCTTAACGGTTACCACATAGATTTGGGTTGATGTAGTGTCGTTATAGGCCCGCAGCTTCTGCTCAAGGGCGTTCTGCTCATCAGCCGAAAGGATACCGGCAAAATCGTTTACCAGCCGGGGTGGCGACATGGGGTCGGGGATATCCTGTGCCTTTACAGGCACTGTAAGAGCCAACAACGAGAGTATGGTATAAAGTATTCGCTTCATATTAAAATCATTTTTTTAACCAAACGATATTTCATCGCTCAGCTCGTTGGTATCGGTGTTGGGGTCATACGGGAAGTGAGCCGATAGCTGCTCGCCAGCCATTCCAATTCCCTTAACCAAACCCTCGGTAAGGCGACCCTCCTTAAACTCGGCCAGCATGGCTTCCTTTATAGTGTCCCAAAAGTTTTCGGGCACTTTTACGTTTATGCCCACATCGCCCAGTATGGCAAACTTGTGGTCCTTGAGCGATAGGTAAAATAGAACCCCATTGCGTAGCTTTGTCTTGTGCATTTTGAGCATGGAAAAAATACGGGCAGCCCTATCCAGTGGGCTACCCTTGCATTCCCACTCCACGTGCACCCTGATTTCGCCTGAGGTTTGCCTTTCGGCTTGCTCAATGGCTTCAACAATTTGACCTTGCTGGGCAGGGGTGAAGTAATCCTTGGGTTTCATGGTTCAAAATTGATGCTAGTTGGTGAAATCAACCTTTGGAGCCTTTTCGGCACCAGCTTCAGCCTCAAAGTAACCCTTCTTCTCAAAGCCAAACAGGCTAGCCCATATATTTTTGGGGAACTGGCGGATGTACGAGTTGTAATCCTGAACCAACTCATTAAACTTACGACGCTCAACGGCAATACGGTTCTCCGTGCCTTCAAGCTGAGCTTGCAGGTTAACGAACTGCTCATTGGCTTTTAGGTTAGGGTACTGCTCAACCACAACCATTAAGCGAGCCAAGGCACTGCTTAACTCACCCTGAGCTGCCTGGAACTGCTTTAAGCTTTGCTCGTTCAGGTTATCGGGCTTGATGTTTACGCTTGTGGCTTTTGCTCTGGCCTCAATTACCTGGGTAAGGGTTTGCTGCTCAAAGTTGGCATAGCCCTTAACCGTATTTACCAGGTTGGGGATAAGATCGAGCCTGCGCTGGTAGGCTGTTTCCACATTGCCCCACTGCGCTTTTACACCCTCATCCTTTTTTACCATGTTGTTGTATGTGCCCTTAATGGAGCTGTAAATAAAGACAACCAGCAGGATAACAATACCTGCCACAATCCATTTCTTGCTGATGTTCATTGCTGTATGGTTTTTAAGGTTAATAATTCCGATGTCATTGGTATCAAAAATCATGCACAAGTTAAGGTAAAGATTTAAAACTGGTCACAAAGACGAGTACAATTTAACATATATTGGGAATGTAACTACCCAATGCACAAAATGACATACTGGCAGAATGTGCAATTTTAAAAATTTAGAATGATATGATTTTATGTCTTTTTGTTTATTAAGATTTTTAATATTTTTATGTTAAGCATTTAGAGCGGAAACGGAAAAAGAAAAGGGTATAAAAAAGAAAGGCGAGTTGCCCCGCCTTAAATGTTTTCACAACGGAATAATCCTTATTGTGAATTGCTTCAGATTGTAATACAAATATATGCTAATTAGGTTAAAAATACAAATGTTATGAAAAGAATTTTAGGACTTGATTTAGGTTCCGCTTCAATTGGCTGGGCGTTAATAAGTGAAAGCGAAAATAATGGTAATGTAAATCGTGAAATTTTGGGTTTAGGTTGTCGCATTATTCCTTACGAAGGAACTGAAGGGAAAGACTTTGAAAAGGGAACGGGTGAAAGTAGAAACTCTATCCGAACAAAAATGCGAACCGTACGCAAGGGTTATGACAGGTATCAACTCCGCAGAAAATACCTTGTCCAAGAGTTGATAAAGCATAATATGTATCCAACGGATGAGCTGAAAGGGCTTCCCAAAATGCAGCTCTGGGAACTAAGGAGTAAAGCAGTAAGCGAAAAGGTATCGCTTCCTGAGTTAGGCAGAATTCTATTGTGGCTGAATCAAAAGCGTGGGTACAAGAGTAGTAGAAGCGACTCTAATTTGGATAAAAAGGATACTGAGTATGTAGCAAAGGTTAAAAGTCGCCATCAGCTGATTAAAGAGCAAAACCTTACCATTGGCCAGTACTTTTACCAGCAATTAAAGAATGACCCGTTTTTTAGAGTTAAAGAGAATGTATTCCCTCGAGAAGCCTATATTGAAGAGTTTGATAGTATTTGCAATGAACAAAAAAAGCATTATCCCGATATTTTAACCGATGAGTTAATCTCAAAAATTCGGGACGAAATAATATATTATCAAAGACCCTTAAAATCCCAGAAAGGTCTTGTGTCGGTATGTGAGTTTGAGGGATTCTGGCGTAAAGGGAACGATGGCAAAGAATACTTTGTTGGTCCAAAGGTTGCTCCCAAAAGTTCACCTCTTTTTCAACTTGCAAAGATTTGGGAGAACATCAATAACATTAGAATTGAAAATAAACAGGGAAATAACGTTGAAATAACCCTTGAACAGAAAAAGGCGCTTTTTGAACATTTAGACAATAATGAAAAACTTACCCCTACTGATATTATAAGGATTCTAGGCTTGAAGAAAAACGAATGTTTTTTCAATAAGCAATTGGCTAAGGGAATTAATGGTAATACAACCAAGTGTGCTATATTAAATTGTTTTGATGATGTTAGTAAGTATGCTCATCTTTTAAAGTTTGATGTTGAGGTTATTGAAACTGGTAAACAAACATACCTTTATGATAATTCCACCGGGGAGGTAATAAACGAGAAAACTATAAAGTACATTCATCCAAAAATAGAGAAAGAGCCACTGTATGTGCTATGGCATACCATATACTCAATATCTGACCAAGATGAATGCAGTAGGGTTTTACAGGCCAAGTTTAACATAGAAAAAGAAATAGCTGATAAGCTCTCAGGTATCGATTTTACAAAACAAGGATTTGGCAATAAATCGGCAAAAACATTAAGAAAAATTTTGCCATACCTAATGGAGGGAGATGGGTATAGCGAAGCCATGTGCTATGCTGGTTATAATCATTCAAATTCCCTTACAAAAGATGAGAATTTAAAAAGAGAGTTACTGGATAAATTAAAGCCTATTCCAAAAAATTCGCTCAGGCAACCCATTGTGGAAAAAATACTGAACCAAATGGTTAATGTTGTCAATGCAATTATTGATAAATACGGGAAACCCGATGAGATTAGGGTTGAATTAGCCAGAGAGCTAAAGCAAAGTAAGGATGAACGTAACGAAACTTATTTGAATATTACAAAGCGGGAAAGGGAGAATGAACAAATAGCTAAGAAACTGCAAGAGTTTGGGCTAAGAGCAACCCGAAACAATATTCTTAAATGGCGTCTTTATGAGGAAATGGACAATGAGGATAAGAAGTTAAACGCAATTTGTATTTACTGTGGCCAACCAATCTCTTTGGTTGAGGCAATTAAGGGCACTGACGTTGATATTGAACATATAATTCCAAAATCCAAACTCTTTGACGATTCACAAAGCAATAAAACCCTTGCACATCGCCACTGCAATTCTGGTAAAGGCGATATGACTGCTTACGATTTTATGAAATCAAAACCCACTGAGGTTTTTAATGCCTACATTGAGAGGGTATCGAAGCTGTACGCAAATAAAGTTATTAGCAAGGCTAAGCGCGACAAACTGCTTATGACCGAAAGCAAAATACCAGAAAACTTTATTGACCGACAGTTAAGGGAAAGCCAGTATATTGCAAAAAAGGCAAGGGAAGTACTTCTATCAATTTCACATAATGTATGGACTACTTCAGGTAGCGTTACTGCTGAACTCAGGAGATTATGGGGTTGGGACGATGTTACTATGAATCTTCAATTTAACAAATATAAGGAGTTAGGCTTGACATCGTTTGTGGAGTGGGAAAGCGAGCATGGCAAGAATAAGCACAGGAAGGAAGTTATTACAGGATGGAGTAAACGCGACGACCATCGGCATCACGCAGTAGATGCACTTGTTATTGCATGCACAAAACAGGGTTATATTCAGCGATTTAACACCCTTAACTCAAGCAAAACAAAACAAGACCTGATAGCCGATGTTGAGAAAAAATCTTTAGAATTTAAAGAAAAGCTCTCGCTCCTTGAAAAATATATAATTAGCGAACAGCCCTTTACAGTTAAGGAGGTTGAGGAAAAAGTTGCAGAAATTTTGGTATCGTTTAAGGCAGGCAAAAAGGTTGCGGTTATTGGTAAAAGGAAGGTCGGGAAAAAGGGTAATAAAAAGGTTGTTCAAACAGGCATTATTATTCCAAGAGGAGCATTACACGAAGAGAGTGTGTATGGGAAGGTTAAGACTGTTGAACGCAAGCCAATTAAGTACGCGTTTGAAAACCCCCATTTAATTGTGCTTCCAAAAATAAAAAAACTAGTTGAGGAACGTCTTTCAAAACATGAAAACGTAAAGGATGCCATTGCCTCGTTGAAAAAAGAGCCTTTGTATATTGATAAAAATAAACAGGTTTTGCTTGAATACGCTTCATGCTTTAGCAGCGACTATGTGATAAAATATCCGGTTGATATAAATTTCAATAAGGTTGATAAAGTTGTTGATGGGAGGATTAAACAGATACTGCAAGCAAGGCTTAACAAATTTAATGGTAAACCGAAAGAGGCTTTTAAGGACATACAGCGTGGCGATAAGGTGATTAAATGGTATGAGGATGAAGGCCTACCAATACCAATCAAGACAGTTCGATGCTATACGGGTCTCTCGGCGGTAGTTCTTGTAAAAAAGGATGAGAATGGCAACAACATTGGTTACGTAAAGCCCGGAAACAATCATCACATTGCAATATATACCGATTCCGATGGTAACAAGCATGAACACGTATGCACATTCTGGCATGCCGTTGAGCGAAAGAAATTCGGGTTGCCTGTAATTATCAAAAATACAAATGAGGTTTGGGATAAAATCCAGGAAAAACCTGATGGAACTTACCCCGAAGAGTTCCTTGAAAAACTACCATCGCCTAACCTGACCCTGGAGTTGAGCATGCAGCAGAATGAGATGTTTGTCCTTGGAATGACTCCTGAGGAATTCTCTGACTGTATAGTTAAAAATGATTTTAAAGCAATAAGCAATAAATTATATAGAGTACAGAAACTTGCAGAGAAAAATTACGTGTTTAGGCATCATTTAGAAACACAGCTAATAGACGACGACAACTCAAAAAGAAGTAAAAGATACTATTTAATTCAGAGTTTAGGGGCTTTGTTCAATTTGAATCCAGTAAAAGTTAAAATTGATTATATTGGAAATATTACCTCTTGGAATAACACTGACAGGGTTTAAAACCCTGTCAGTGTTATCAATGAAGAAATAATTAAAAAACCTCATGCCAAATTCTTGGGATATACCATTGGAGCACGGCGGTTACTACCACATTTACAACCGTGGAATAAACGGCACGCCATTGTTTTATGTACCTGATAACTACTTGCATTTTCTTAGGCTTTACGATAAATATATCACTCCAATTGCCGATACCTTTGCCTGGTGCTTGATGGGGAACCATTTTCATTTGCTGGTGCGGGTAAAAGAGGAGAACGAAATTGGATTCCTTCAGGACTTTAACCCTTCCAGGTCTATCGACTCTGGAAGGTTAAAGTGGCAATTCACCCATAACCTTCCAGAATCCGAAGGATCTGGAAGCGTTAATGGAAAGAAACCCGTTCCTTACAGAATGTTCTCGCATCTGTTCAACTCTTATACAAAGTATTTCAACCTAAAAAATAATCGCACGGGAAGTCTATTTGAGAAAAATTTCCATCGTCTAAAAATAACCTCCGAGAAATACTTCCAAAACCTTGTAGTTTATATACATCAGAATCCCGTTCACCACGGCTTTACCAGTGATTATAGGGATTACCCATGGACATCGTATAGGAGTATTATCTCCACAAAGTCAACAAAGGTTCATAGGGAAACCGTGCTTGAATGGTTCGGCAGCAAGGAGAATTTTATTGATTGTCATTGTAAAATAGTTGACCTAGACATAATTATTGACCTCTGACAGGTTTTAAACCCTGTCAGAGGTATAATGAAACAAATATGATAAAACGCACCCTTTATTTCGGAAACCCTGCCTACCTAAAGGCAAAGGATGAGCAAATGGTAGTTGAATACCCAAGTGGTGATACTGAGAGCAAATCAATCCCCATTGAAGATATTGGAGTGGTTATTCTTGATTCCCCACAAATCACCATAACCCACGTGTTGCTCAACAAACTACTGGCAAATAATGCTGCAGTTATTACAACCAATGAGCGGCATATGCCCTCGGGGCTGCTTTACCCTCTGGAATCGAACACACTGCAAAGCGAACGTTTTACTGCGCAGCTGGAGGCAAGTGTCCCGCTAAAAAAGCAGCTTTGGCAGCAAACGGTACAAGCCAAAATACAGAATCAGGCAGCGCTTTTAAAATCGCTTGGCATTGATGTTGAGCCTATGCTATACTGGGCTAGAAGTGTAAGGAGTGGCGACCCCGATAACTACGAGGGCCGTGCTGCTGCTTACTATTGGAAAAACCTTTTTTCGGGCTACTTCAACGATATTTTTACACGTGGCAGGTATGAGGACGAGCCCAATAATTTGTTGAACTACGGTTATGCCATCCTACGTGCTGTAATAGCACGTAGCCTGGTAGCAAGCGGTTTGCTACCAACGCTGGGAATTCACCATCACAACCGCTACAACGCCTTTTGCCTTGCCGACGACATAATGGAACCCTACCGGCCGTTTGTGGATAGGGTTGTGCTTGAAATTGTAAAAAGTGGTATCGATTGTACCGAGTTAACCAGGGAGATAAAGGCAAAACTCCTTGTAATTCCGGCAATAGATGTGGTGATTGATAGTAAAAGCAGCCCCCTGATGATTGCCACTCAACGAACAACATCATCGCTGTACGATTGCTTCGAGGGTGCTAGTCGTAAAATATTGTATCCAACATTTTCGTGATTTCAATACAAACCCCTACAGGGTTCTGAACCCTGTAGGGGTTCAACTCCTAAACATCTATGACCACTCTTAACCGTCTAAACCAGTACCGAGTTATGTGGGTGTTAGTTTTTTTCGATTTACCAACCGAAACCAAAAAGGAGCGTAAGCAGTATGCTCTTTTCCGGAAAAACTTAATAAAGGATGGTTTCTCCATGTTCCAGTTCTCAATCTATACCCGGTGCTGCCCAAGTCGTGAGAATGCCGATGTTCATATTAAGCGCGTGAAGAGTTTTTTGCCCCCCAACGGCTACGTGGGCATACTTTGCATAACCGACAAGCAGTTTGGGGCCATGGAAATATTCCTCGCCACAAAACCCATTAAGGCAAGCCCTGAACCACAGCAACTGGAACTGTTTTAGAACGGAAGCATTTAAACCATTAAAGGCATATAGCAGAAATAAAAAATCCACAGAAAAAGCTTTCTGTGGATACTTTATTGGTCACTTTTTTTTATCCGAAATATTGGCCTAACTAATTAAAGGTCAGAACGATAATTTCTCCTATGTTGTGACCAATATGTCAAAGATACAATCTGAAAGCAATTCACAACAAGGCGCCGTGATCGGCCCGAACGCCGTGAGTTGTGACCAATATGTCAAAGATACAATCTGAAAGCAATTCACAACCAGTTGGTTAGCGTTGTTATTAACGCTGTTGTTGTGACCAATATGTCAAAGATACAATCTGAAAGCAATTCACAACGGAAGGGCCTCCACAATTGCCGAGGCCGTAGTTGTGACCAATATGTCAAAGATACAATCTGAAAGCAATTCACAACCTTAATAAACGTTTTAATCTGTTCCTCCGTGTTGTGACCAATATGTCAAAGATACAATCTGAAAGCAATTCACAACAGTAACCGCACGCTAACCAATCCAACTACTGTTGTGACCAATATGTCAAAGATACAATCTGAAAGCAATTCACAACCTAACTTTAGTTCTGAACTTTATCGTAAAGTTGTGACCAATATGTCAAAGATACAATCTGAAAGCAATTCACAACGCTCGAACTGCAGCAACATCAATGGGGTTGGTTGTGACCAATATGTCAAAGATACAATCTGAAAGCAATTCACAACACGTTTAGAATTGGGTATTTGTATTAGTCAGTTGTGACCAATATGTCAAAGATACAATCTGAAAGCAATTCACAACTTGCCAGAAGGAACAAAGATTCAAAAGCAAGTTGTGACCAATATGTCAAAGATACAATCTGAAAGCAATTCACAACTAAGGAAACTACCCAAAGAATCTTTTTCAAGTTGTGACCAATATGTCAAAGATACAATCTGAAAGCAATTCACAACTCAAAGGATAGTGGAAAATGGGAAGAAAGTGTTGTGACCAATATGTCAAAGATACAATCTGAAAGCAATTCACAACAAGGGTAAGAGTAAGGAAGAGAAGGATAACGTTGTGACCAATATGTCAAAGATACAATCTGAAAGCAATTCACAACGCTCGAACTGCAGCAACATCAATGGGGTTGGTTGTGACCAATATGTCAAAGATACAATCTGAAAGCAATTCACAACACGCTGCAACTCTGTTAACTTATCAGCCTTGTTGTGACCAATATGTCAAAGATACAATCTGAAAGCAATTCACAACAGTTAATGGATAATCTCCTTCTGTTCTAAGGTTGTGACCAATATGTCAAAGATACAATCTGAAAGCAATTCACAACTACAGTAACTGTAGGTGCAATTGGTAATGGGTTGTGACCAATATGTCAAAGATACAATCTGAAAGCAATTCACAACCAATTCAAATATTCCATCACATCTACCCACGTTGTGACCAATATGTCAAAGATACAATCTGAAAGCAATTCACAACTTGTTGCCAGAGCTACCACCATCAACGCTAGTTGTGACCAATATGTCAAAGATACAATCTGAAAGCAATTCACAACTGACCCGGCGTATTTACTAACAATGGGTGCGTTGTGACCAATATGTCAAAGATACAATCTGAAAGCAATTCACAACTAGTACCAAATAATCATGTCGTCGATATTGGTTGTGACCAATATGTCAAAGATACAATCTGAAAGCAATTCACAACGGCGCCGCTCGCGCCTGCGCAGGCATTGCTGTTGTGACCAATATGTCAAAGATACAATCTGAAAGCAATTCACAACAGACGTTCGATGCGGTATAGCAGCGGCCACGTTGTGACCAATATGTCAAAGATACAATCTGAAAGCAATTCACAACTCCATCGACGTCGCTTTGTCAATGACAACGGTTGTGACCAATATGTCAAAGATACAATCTGAAAGCAATTCACAACTTAGAAAGGTTTTCCCTTTCGTAATCAGAAGTTGTGACCAATATGTCAAAGATACAATCTGAAAGCAATTCACAACTCGAGCAGGGTGTACATCGAGCAGTATGTGTTGTGACCAATATGTCAAAGATACAATCTGAAAGCAATTCACAACCAGCGTACGCTTTGCTGCTTCTGTAGTTCTGTTGTGACCAATATGTCAAAGATACAATCTGAAAGCAATTCACAACAGCAATTATATCATCTGCTTCAATATTATCGTTGTGACCAATATGTCAAAGATACAATCTGAAAGCAATTCACAACCATTTATATCACATAAATCATAATATACAAGTTGTGACCAATATGTCAAAGATACAATCTGAAAGCAATTCACAACACCAAACCTATTTACCGATAATAACACACGTATTAAGGAAAGTAATGATATTGACGACCTTCCACATATCGAAACACAAGAAATTAGTGTTGATATTAGACCATTTTGGGGTGATAAAAATAATTTTGAAATTGGTATCACTAGACAAGATTTTAGAATTCGTGCTAATATTGCTAGTCAGTTTACAATTTTTGGTAGTGTATTTACCGATGGTGAGAATAGTAGGTGGTGCGATAATTATGAAGGTGATGATGATGATGGTGATGCTTTTCATAAATTCTCATACGCACAACTATATAAAACAAACAATAACGATCCGTATGATAGTCATGCTGATATTAAAATAAAAAATAAACGAATTGGTATTATTTCTGAAAAAATATATTATTATCCAAATACAGTATCTGATGAAGAAATTGAACAAAATGGTGTTGATTTATATCAAAAAATGAAATTATTAGACCCTGCTGAATACAGTGTTTATAAACGTGATGGTGATTTTGTTTTTATCATCAACTGTAACAGAAAAAAAGTAATTATTAATGATTTAGGTGAAAGAGTTGAAGTACCCGAATCATATAATGGTGGTATTTACACCGAATTCAAGGGTTTTATTATTTTAGAATATACTGAAGATAGCATACCCGTTCCCTTTAAAAAAATTAACGATGAAATTGCCGATAACACCCGTTCTGTTACCCAATTCCGAACACGCATTAAGATACCGCAAAGCGCAAACCCAAAACAGGGGTTGGAAAGTAGTAGTACCGCACACCAATGGCGTAACCAGCACTACACCTTTTCGGCTAATACCATTTACAGCGTTGCCCGTTTCAATGCTACTGTTTATAATAAAATAAATCATATCTATGTTAGGGATGACGATAACGATGGTTTTACTAACATTGATAGTGTTAATAACCTGTATAATAAAGACCCCCGTTTTATGGTGGGTGTCATTCAAACCGATGGTGAAGATAATGAACCCTATGAATTTCCTTCAAATGGTGCTGATAAGTCAGGCACAAAACTATTCGGTGGTAACTGGCTTAACTTCTCAATCTATTTACCACAGTTAGGGTATGTGGTTAGCGATGAGTTTGATGGTATGCGGGTTAATACCTACTTTCACATCCCTAAAGCAAAAAATAGGCTAACCGATAATAACGACCCCATTGCTGCCAACGATACCAACACCAAGTGGTTTCCACGTACCGACCTTAACTGGACTAACTTCATCGTTGTACCCGAAAACGAAATCAAAATCTTTAGGGGATTCCCAAAAAAGGGGGGTGATAATGATGATAATTATTTTAATAATAATACTATTAACATTGATAATTACATGCACGGATTGAAGGACTGCCCGTATGGCGGGGGTAAACTGAATGGGAATTCAACTAATACCACAAAGAATGGGTATGTTTACTTCTACAAGGGCTTCGATACTGCAGATTGTATCGACTTCGTTTCAAGGGTGCTTAATATACAATAAAAAAAATAACCCTTTCACAAAAAACCGAAAGGGTTATTTTTCACGTATTTTATTGTTTATTATTGCTTTTTTAGTGTATATATTGCACCAACAGTATTATAACTTTCATCAGGTTCAACCATTTTTATTTTCAATGTTTTTCTTGTTTTATCGTAAGACAGCACTTCAAATACTGTATTAGATCCTATGGTTATTTTATTTTCGGTGTCATGTAATTTCAATCTCGAATCATATTTATTATTATC
This sequence comes from Tenuifilum sp. 4138str, assembly GCF_041102575.1. Taxonomy (NCBI): domain Bacteria; kingdom Pseudomonadati; phylum Bacteroidota; class Bacteroidia; order Bacteroidales; family Tenuifilaceae; genus Tenuifilum; species Tenuifilum osseticum. The sequence goes on from NZ_JBGCUE010000014.1 coordinate 99,479, forward strand.
ATTACATTTAAACCAATCACAATAAGCATCAAAGTATATAATATCGGTAGGTGGTGCTAATGTTGGTTTAATATTCAAATCAAAAATAATCAAACCCTTTTTATTTTCGGGAATTTTAGATGATGCGCTAAGTTCATCGCAGTTGGTAATCTCATCACCCATGTATTCGGTGGATTGGTGTTGCCAATACCCCATAAGTTCATTGAGTTCAATGATGTGCTTGAACGTTGGGGTTGGTTCTTCCTTTTCATCGCAAGCGGTATTAACCAATACCATTGCGAACATCATGATAATTAAGTTCAGTCTTTTCATAGTTTTCAGTATTTAAGTTTGATGTATAATACGATGGTATTTTAATAATGTTACAAAAAAATATAAAATTTTTATATTAATTGTATTTATTGTATATGGAAAAAGAAGTTGAAATATTATTAGGAAAATTTAAACACGTTAAATCGGTTAATGTTGATAACGTTGATAAGATTCAACTAATTAATAGAGAGTCTGAATTAACCGAATATGATGTTTATAGTAACGTGAATGTTGTGACCAATATGTCAAAGATACAATCTGAAAGCAATTCACAACTTACAAATGTATCATATAAAATATACAGATGTTGTGACCAATATGTCAAAGATACAATCTGAAAGCAATTCACAACTAATTCAGTTACTTGACCTACACTGATAACGTTGTGACCAATATGTCAAAGATACAATCTGAAAGCAATTCACAACTGCTGCGATGGCAGCCTCCGCAGTATCAAGTCGTGACCAATATGTCAAAGATACAATCTGAAAGCAATTCACAACTATTCCTAAGTTCAGAAATCAAACAATTTTGTTGTGACCAATATGTCAAAGATACAATCTGAAAGCAATTCACAACAAAAGATGCTGTTAAAGCGATTAGCTTAATGTTGTGACCAATATGTCAAAGATACAATCTGAACCGAACTTTTTTTGCGAGCTCGGCGAAGCCAAAGCAATTCACATCACCACAAACCTACAAAAAATTGGTTGAAATGTTGTGACCAGTATGTCAAAGATACAATCTTAACCGAGTGTTTTTTGCAAGTTCGGCTAAGCATATGCAATTAACAATAGAAATGATTGAAATTGTAGAAATGTTACTTAAATTAGACAATCCTTACCTAAAAAAATAGAGCCATGAAAAAAATTAGAACATTTAACGACGAAATCGAACGCCCCGAAAGGCTTTGCGAAACGTGCATCTATTACATTAAAAACCGAACTTGTGTTGCTTACCTTGACCGCATACCCGAAAAGTATTGGAAGCAAAAGGTTGGAGAAAAGCCGTTGCATGACAGCCCTAAGGACAATCCCGACTATGATAACATATTTTACAAGGAAAAATACATTGGAAAACTAGAGTAATGAAAGGGTTTGACAAGTTAGGGGACTACGGCGCCAGAGCCGCTAAACTATTAGTCGCACCCCGCGCGGGTGCGTGGATTGAATAAGTTTGGTTAACCCATAAACTTTGATTATTAAATACATCAATTTCGCAATATGCGTTATACAAAATGCGTTATATATTTTGCGAAATGTGTTTTTCTACATATATTAGCATAAAATAAATGGTAAAATGGCTAGGGTAAAGGATATAAATCCCTTCTTGGTTAATAGTTATATCTCAAAGGAGTATTTTTGCAATCGTGAGGATGAGTTGAATGTCCTGCTGAGGAATGTAAGGGGTAATGTGAATACAACTTTGATATCGCCACGCAGATTGGGGAAAACAGGGCTAATTTTACGCTTTTTTGAGATGCTTGGCGAAATGGGTGATTACGGAACTGTTTACGTGGATATTTACTCCTCACGCAATCTCTCTGATTTCATTAAACTGCTTACCACTGCAATTATCAATAAGTTTCCCGAGAGAACCCCTGTGGGAAAGCGTTTCCTAAAACTGCTTAAGGGCTTACGACCAGTATTCTCGTTCGATGCCATCACTGGCGCACCGCAAGTGCAGTTTAATTACCAATCCGAGAGCGATAAGGAATACACGCTCCAGCAATTGCTTGCTTTTATAAATGAACAACCTCATCCTGTTGTGGTTGCCATTGACGAGTTTCAGCAAATTGCTCATTACCCCGAGAAAAATGTGGAGGCTATACTCCGTACGTATATTCAACAATTTAACCGGCTTTGTTTTATTTTTAGTGGTAGTCGAAGGCATACCCTTATGGATATTTTTGCCAATGCCAATAGACCTTTCTACTCCAGTACCCGTTTCATCAACCTTGATGCTATTGAAAGGGTAACGTACAGAAATTTCATTCGTGAAAAATTTGAACAAGGGGGAAGAGCTATAGATGATGAAAGCATCGATTACGTGCTGGAATGGACAAAGGGCTATACATTTTACACGCAGAGTCTTTGCAATAGGCTATATTCGTTGAGAAAAATTAACTTGGATGCCGTGAAGGCAGAGTGTTTAGCGTTGCTTAGGGAGAATGAGCCCATATACCTTCAGTTTAGAAATTTAATCACCAGTAAGCAATGGGAGTTTCTACTTGCCCTGGCAAAGGAGGAATCAGTATCACAAATATATAGCAAGGAATTCCTTGTCAAGCATCAGCTGGGTACACCCTCGTCCATTCATAGGATGCTCGATGCCCTCCTTGAGAAAGAAATGATACTTGAAAGCGTTAGCTCAACGGGATCAAGCTATAGCGTGTATGATGTATTTTTAATGCGTTGGATGCAAAGAACATATTAACATGTCTGTAGCACTTTATGCGGTGTAGCAAAGGGTATGACCAATATGCAAACGATACAATCTGAACCAATCGTGTTTAGTGCAATTGCTATTCGCATTTATTGATGCTTAGCGTATTTTGAGCAATAATTGTTTGTTCATTATGCCACTGCTCCAGGTAATACACAACCTTGCTTAACTCGTCATACAAAAAGTCATCAAGGTAATATTTAGTTCCGTTTTCCATCGTGTCGTTCTCAACCATATCTTTAAACTGCTCAAAGTTTCCTCTAAAGTCTTCCCACCAAACCGTATCGGATTCAATGGCATACAGCACTTTAGTGTAAGTATTGATTACCCTGGTAAAGTTTTGATCCTGAAGTTCTGCATCTTCAATATTGCTTTCCCGAATGAAAAGCATCGAGAGGGAGTTCAGCGAACTCAGGTTACAGTTATTCAATATGCATCTTGAGAATAGGACATCGTTAATCCATTGGTAGGTTGGAGATAAATTGTAAAATCCTGCTTCAGCCAGTGAACACTCTTCAAACTTTGCTTTTTCTAGGTTGCAATTATCAAACCCAACATTATTGAGTTGTGTCTTAAGGAAAACGGCAAGGTGTAAATTACTATCAAATATTAAAGAGTCGTTAAGATTTGACCTGGTAAAGTGTGCCTTGCTAATACTACATTTGTGAATTTGGGCTTTGGAAAGGTTTGTCTTTTTGACTTTAAGCCCATCAAGGTTGCATCTATTGAACCAAACGGAATCGGCTTGGCATTCAATGAACTCGACCTTATGAAAGTTACAATTCTCGAACACCGCATTGTAAAGCGTGGTTCCTTGGAATACTACATTACTTATGTTTTGGTTTTTAATGCACAATCCCGTTAGGTCTTTACCCTGTGCAATTGCATCTTTTAGTACTGCAGTGTAATTGGGGAACATCTCACATTCTTCAAGGCTATACAAAACGTTGCCTTCGCAGTCGGTTATTGCAATTGTGCTCATATCTTCATCTTTATTCTATCTATTCCATTTTGAAAAGTGATAATTTTGGGTTGTATTTAATATCGTTGCATTTGGAACTTTAAGCTATTGCAATAGGTAAAGTATTACTAAAGTAATGCAATTTATAAAAAACATTTGTTTACATCAATGGATTAAACGTTAGTTTTTTTTAATACAGCAATACCGCCCTGTTACAACTGGTTCCCTCCCATTCCGAATAATTCCGAATAATTCCGGTTCATTCCACCCCATTCCTCTAACTTCCTCTAACTTCCTCTAACTTCCTCTAACTTCTTCTAACTCCTTTTACATCTTAATAATCTTTCCCACCTCCCTCGCCTGAAATCGTTTTAAAATTCCTACCTTTGCGGTAAGAGTAAAAAAAATGTAACTATGACACTTGAAGAGTTCCGTAAGGATATACTGCAGGGGATTCCCGATGAGCTTCCAGCACCCAAGCCATGGGATCCCTCGGTTAACCATGCGCCTAAGCGCAAAAAGATTCTTACCCTTGAGGAGAAGAAGCTAGCGGTTAAGAATGCCCTTAGGTATTTTCCGACAAAGCATCATGCTGTTCTGGCCGAGGAGTTTGCCCGTGAGCTGGAGGAGTACGGTCGAATCTACATGTACCGTTTCCGGCCCGATTATAAGATTTATGCGCGATCCATTAACGATTTCCCGCATAAATCGGTTCAGGCTGCATCTATCATGCTAATGCTAAGTAATAACCTGGATTATGCTGTGGCGCAGCATCCGCATGAGCTTATAACCTACGGCGGGAATGGGGCGGTGTTCCAGAACTGGGCGCAGTACCGCTTAACCATGAAGTACCTGGCCGAGATGACCGATGAGCAAACCCTTGTTCTTTACTCAGGCCACCCCATGGGGCTTTTCCCATCGCACCCGGATGCACCCCGCGTGGTGGTTACCAATGGAATGATGATTCCCAACTACTCCAGTAAGGACGACTGGGAGCGTTACAACGCACTTGGCGTGACCCAATACGGGCAGATGACAGCGGGTTCATTCATGTACATTGGCCCTCAAGGGATTGTGCATGGAACAACCATTACCGTGATGAACGCTGGTCGTAAGCAGATGAAACCGGGCGAAACCGATTTGCGGGGTAAAATATTTGTATCATCAGGTCTTGGTGGAATGTCGGGTGCTCAGCCCAAGGCTACCGTGGTTGCAGGAATGGTTGGCGTTATTGCCGAGATTAACCCCAAGGCTGTTGAGGTTCGCCATGGACAAAAGTGGGTGGATGAGGTTTACTCCAGCCTTGACGAGCTAATTCCCAGAATTCGTGAGGCCTCTGCCAACAAGGAAGCGGTATCGCTGGCCTACCATGGGAATATTGTTGACCTTTGGGAACGGTTGGTTGAGGAGAATATCCATGTTGATTTGGGGAGCGACCAAACCTCACTCCATAACCCATTTTCTGGAGGGTACTACCCTGTAGGCCTTAGCTTTGAGGAGGCTAACAGGATGATGGCTGAACAGCCAGAACTTTTCAAGGAAAAGGTTTACGAGAGTCTTCGCAGGCATGTAAATGCTATTAATAAGATGACAGAGCGTGGCATGTACTTTTTCGACTATGGCAATGCATTCCTACTGGAGAGTAGCCGCGCCGGTGCCGATATCCTTAAACCTAACGGCGATTTTAGGTACCCGTCCTATGTTCAGGACATAATGGGGCCCATGTTCTTTGACTACGGCTTTGGCCCATTCCGCTGGGTTTGCACCTCGTCCGATCCTAAGGATTTGGCCACCACCGATGCTATAGCACTTGAGGTACTTGAGGAGATAGCCAAGAATGCTCCTGCCGAAATCATGGGGCAGCTACAGGATAACATTCACTGGATACGCGAGGCTGGTAAGAACAACCTGGTGGTTGGATCACAGGCCCGAATCCTTTACGCCGATGCCGAAGGCCGTATTAAGATTGCTGCTGCCTTTAACAAGGCAATCCGCGACGGGCGCATTTCAGCCCCGGTAGTGCTGGGTCGCGACCACCACGATGTATCGGGAACTGACTCGCCATACCGCGAAACATCAAACATCTACGATGGCTCACGCTTCACTGCCGATATGGCTATCCACAACGTAATTGGTGATGCTTTCCGTGGTGCCACCTGGGTATCAATTCACAACGGAGGTGGTGTTGGCTGGGGCGAGGTAATAAACGGCGGCTTTGGCCTCACTCTCGATGGCTCCGATGCTGCCGATAGACGCCTCCACATGATGCTCCACTGGGATGTGAACAATGGCATTGCCCGTAGGAGTTGGGCGCGTAACAGCGGCGCAATGTTTGCCATTAAGCGCGAGATGGAACGCACCCCTCTGCTCAAGGTTACGCTTCCTAATATTGCCGACGATAGTTTAATTGATAAGGTGGTGAAGGGCTAATGCCCTTCATCACTTAAATACTTGAGATATGAAAAGGACTGCCCAACTGTTATTGTTCATAGCAACTTTTGTATTGCTATCTGGTTCATCATGCGACAAATACGAAAAAGAGGAGGGGATTACCGGGGTTTGGCGGTGCCGGGAGAATTACCAGGGAACCAAATTCAGGTCGTATAACGTGAGTGTTGACCGCTACACCCAACTCGATAGCTCAACCTACGTGATTTATAACCTTTACAACCTTGGGCTTGACGTTGAAACCTATGTTCAGCTTAAGGATACCGTTTTTACGGTGCTAAGCACCAATAGCGATCTATACTTTATAACTGGCAGGGGTGTTTGGCACAGGTACAGCCAAACAATTGACTGGGAGTATAGTGTTTCAGGGCAGGTAAACGACCCATTTGTTAGCGCAACATTCGATCGTCCCTAGTCGAAGAGGATGGAGTAGGGGCGAGCTACGGCTTGCCTGAAAGTGGCCAGGTTGATATTCCTTGCCATACGCAACGATTCTTTCCCTTCAAAAAATATTAACACGGTTGGAAAGGTAAATACTGAGAATTTCCCGCATATCTCAGGAGTTTCGTTGGCATTTACCACGTAAATGTGCATCTTGGGGAATTCACTACCAACTATTTGCTCGAGTTGGGGCAGCATAACATGACAAACCCCGCATGCCTGTGAGTTAAAGTATATAGCACTGGCTGGCTCGCTCAGGGCCTTACTTAAATCGGACTCGTTCTGTATAACTTTTACCATTCGTAGTATGTTCCGTTACTTATATAATCGTCAAATCAAATTGTGCAAAAAATATAAATCAAATTGTGCAAAAATAATTTTAATTGCATTTAAATAGCA